>JAVVFE010000094.1:0-3933 GCA_032251175.1 Thermohalobaculum sp. | reverse complement strand
TGCGCCGCCGGCGTGCCGGCAGCGAAATGGGTGAGGGTGCCGCTCTCGTAAAGCTCGGCCTCGCCGATCAGGGGGACCAGCAGCAAAAGCTGCAAGCCCGCGGCCAAAAGGCCGGCGGCAAGGCCGGCGCCGAGCGCGCTGGCCGTCAGCGATTTCAGCATGTCACGCCCGATGGGTCAGTGGCAGGGGAAGCTGATCGCATGGCGCGCATCGTGCGCCGCGCTGTGCAGCACCGCCGAATTCGCGAAGCCCGCGGTATACAGCAGCGCCACGCCCATCAGCAGCACCGCGGCAATGGCGCCAAGACCGGTCTCGGCGCGGGCGGTTGTCCTGATCGTCGTCATCTGTCTCATCCTTCTCCCGTCCCACCGACGGGTTTGCAGAACACTCGGGCGCAGGGCAGGTCTCCTGGCTCGCGGCTTCGGTCCTTTCGGACCACGCGTCCCCCGGCCTTCCCGGCACGGCCCATACGGGGCCGCGTCAGTGGCATGTCGGGGGCCGCTCGCCGCGTACAGTCGCGGGGGCGGCTGCGGCTTCGGCCCCCCGGATCGGGTCGGGCACCACCGCATTCCCTTTTCATCCGCACCCGCTTGAGCGGGCGGTGCGGAACCTTGCACGATCAGCCTTCCGCCAGACGGGATGGCCTGTCAAGCGGTGTCGCGGGCCGCGCGGCCTGGCGCGCGCGTCAGCGCCCGAAACCGACGAAATCGCGCAGCCAGACGACAGCGCCGATGACCGAGGGCGCGCGGCTGTCGCCGGGCGGCTGCTCGGGGCGCTCGACCATCACCGTCGCAAGCCCCAGCGAGTCGGCCGCGTCGAGCTTGGCGGTGCCCGTCCCGCCCGCGTTCTTGGTCACCAGATGCGTCACCCGGTGGCTCGACATCAGCGCGAGTTCCGCGGCCAGCGTGAAGGGCGGCCGCGCCGTGACCGCGGTCACCCCCGGCGGCAGCGGCCCCGGGCTCTCGATCGAACGCGCGAAAAGCCGCAGGTCCGGGCGGTACAGGAAGGGCGCGATCCCGCCGCGCCCCACCGTCAGCAGCACCCGCGCGCCCTCGGGCAACAGCGCCGCCGCCGCGCCAAGGTCGGCCGCGCGCAGCCAGCCGCGGCGCCACGGCCATTCCGGGCGCAGCAGGCGCAGGCGCGGCACGCCGGTGGCGTCGCAGGCGGCCCTGGCGTTCCACGGCATCCGCCGCGCGAACGGGTGGGTCGCGTCGATCACCGCCTTGATGTCATGCTGGACGAGATAGGCCGCCAGCCCCTCGGGCCCGCCGAAGCCGCCCACCCGGGTCTCGGCCACCGGCAGGGCGGGCGCGTCGGTCAGCCCGGCGAACGAGGCCGTCACCCGGATGCCCGGCATGTCCCAAAGCCGCCCGGCCAGCACCCGCGCCTCGGTCGTGCCGGCCAGCAGGAGGATGTGGGCGGTCATGCGCCGCCCCCCGGTCGGCCGGTCGGCCGCGCAGCCGGGCTCATCGCGGGAACTCCCGCCGGCCATGGATCCGGCCCTCGCGGTCGGTCACGATGGTCTCGACCGCGATTGCGGCGGCGGAGGGCGCGAGCATCGCCTCGACCCGTGCGGCCGCCGCCTCGGCCACCGCCTGCGCGAGGCCCGGCCCCGCGAGCGACAGCGCCTCGAGCGCGGTGTTCGCCTGCGCGATCCGCAGATCGCCGCCCAGGGCGGCAAGGTGGGCGAAATCCACCTGGCTGCGCTTCGAGTGCAGATCGACCGCGCCCTGCGCCAGCTTGGCCATCTTGCCGATGCCGCCCGCCACCGTGATCCGCGGCACCGGATGGCGGCGCAGGTATTTCAGCAGGCCGCCGGCAAAATCGCCCATGTCGAGGAAGGCGGTCTCGGGCAGGTCCGGATACAGCCTGCGCACCGCGTCCTCGGAACTCGACCCGGTCGCGCCCACCACATGCACCGCGCCGGTGGCGACCGCGACATCGATGCCGCGATGGATCGAGGCGATCCAGGCCGAGCACGAGAACGGCCGCACGATGCCCGTGGTGCCCAGGATCGACAATCCGCCCTCGATCCCCAGCCGCGGATTCCAGGTGCGTTTTGCGATCTCGGCCCCGCCCGGGACCGAGACGGTCACCACCGCGTCGGGGTCGGCGCCCAGCACCTCGGCCAGCGCGCGGGTGATCATCGCGCGCGGCACCGGGTTGATCGCGGGCTCGCCCGGCGCGATCGGCAGGCCGGGCTTGGTGACCATGCCCACGCCCTCGCCCGCGCGGAAGATCACCCCCACGCCGGGCGCGGCCGGGGCGACGCGCGCCATGATGATCGCGCCATGGGTCACGTCGGGGTCGTCGCCCGCATCCTTCTCGACCCCCGCCTCGGCCCAGCCGGTCCCCGCCGTCGCGCGCGCGATGTGGAAGGCCACGCGCGCGCCCTTGGGCAGGGTGATCTCGACCTCCAGCGGAAAGGCGCCCTCGGCCAGCCTAATCGCCGCCGCCTTGGCGGCTGCGGTGGCACAGGCGCCGGTGGTCCAGCCGCTGCGCAGGCCCGCGCCGGGCGGCCGGCCGGTGCCGTCGTCGCCGGAGGTGTCGGGGCCATGGTCGGGCAGGTCCTGCATGGTCGCGACTATAGGAGCCGCGCCCGGGCCGCGAAAGCTGCGATTTCGGTCGGAAAAGGGTGCTGCACCCGGCGCCGCCGCGCCGTATAACGCCGCCATGACCAGCGACTTCCAGATGCCGCCGACCGACCCCGCCTGGCCCGAACTGGCCCCGGGTTGGGTGTGGCTGGTCGGCGCGGGGCCGGGCGATCCTGGGCTTCTTACCCTGCACGCGCTCAACGCGCTCCGGCAGGCCGAGGTGATCGTCTACGACGCTCTGGTCGATCCCCGCATCCTCGGCTGGGCGCGCCCCGGGGCCGAGATCGAGTATGCCGGCAAGCGCGGCGGCAAGCCTTCGCCAAAGCAGCGCGACATCTCGCTGCGCCTGATCGAGCTGGCGCAGGCCGGCCGGCGGGTGCTGCGGCTGAAGGGCGGCGACCCCTTCGTGTTCGGCCGCGGTGGCGAGGAGGCGCAGGCGCTGGTGCAGGCGGGCATCCCCATCCGCATCGTGCCCGGCATCTCGGCGGGGATCGGCGGGCTTGCCTATGCCGGCATCCCGGTCACGCATCGCGACGTCAACCAGGCGGTGACCTTCGTCACCGGCCACGACGCCACTGGCGATGCGCCGGGCGCGATCGACTGGGCGGCGCTGGCGAAATCCTCGCCGGTGATCGTGTGCTACATGGCGATGAAGACCTTGCCCGAGATTTCCGCCCGCCTGATCGCCGCCGGGCGCGCGGCCGACGAGCCGGTGGCGATCGTGACCGAAGCCACCATGCCCGGCCAGCGGGTGCTCGAGACCACGCTCGCGCGCGCGGCCGAGGATGCTGCGGCGGCGGGAATGGAGCCGCCTGCAATCGTCTGCATCGGCCGCGTCGCCCTGATGCACCGCGCGCTCGACTGGGTGGGGCAGATGGCGGGGCGCGCGCCGCGCGATCTCGACCCGCTGGGCGGCGAGCCGGGCACGCGGCGGACCGGATGAGCCCGCCCCCGGGCCCGCGCGGGCTGGTGATCGCGGCCCCCGCCTCGGGCGCGGGCAAGACCACGGTCACGCTGGGCCTGATCGCCGCGCTGCGCGCGCGGGGCGCATGGGTGCAGCCCGCGAAATCCGGCCCCGACTACATCGACCCCGCCTTCCTCGCCGCCGCGGCCGGGCACGCCTGCGCCACGCTCGACGCCTTCGCGGCCGACCCGGCCCAGCTTCGCGCCCGCGCCGCTGAGGCATTGGCGGGCGCGCTGGAGGCGGCACTGTGGCGCGCGCCGGGAAAGGCGCCGGCGGGCGCGCCGGAAGGGGCGCTGTGGCGCGCACCGGGGGTGGCGCCGGCGGGTGCGCCGGAAGGGGCGCCGGGTGAGGCACTGTGGCGCGCGCCGGAGGGGG
>JAVVFE010000093.1:4904-9644 GCA_032251175.1 Thermohalobaculum sp. | reverse complement strand
TCGCCGACGGTGAGAAGATGGGCGCGCACGTCGCCCTCGATCTTCCCCTCGATCTGGATGTCGCCCGACGTGATGAGGTTGCCCTTCACGACGATGTCGCTCGACAGCAGCGACGGCGAGGGCTTGGGCTTCGCCGCATAGGTCGGCGCTGCCGGCGCGGCGGCAGCCGCGGTTCCGGGATGCGCCGGTGCCGCAGGCGTGGTTGGGCGCGCTGCGTCGGGTTTGTCGGTGGTTTCGGTGATCTTGCTCTTAGAGAACATCTCGTGCCGCCTCGATGAACTTCATGGGATTGACCGGTTGCCCGTCGATCCGGACTTCGTAATGCAGATGGGTCCCGGTGCTGCGGCCGGTGTTGCCCATGTCTGCGATGAGATCGCCACGCTCGACGCGCTGACCCAAGGCCACGCGGGCGCGGTCGAGGTGAGCATAGACGGTTTCAAATCCGAAAGCATGCCGAATCTTGACCATCTTGCCGTAGCCGCTCATCCGTCCGGCATAGGTCACCACGCCGCCCGCGGTCGCATTCACCGGGGTGCCGCGCGGGCCAGCGATGTCGATGCCGGCATGCATCGACAGCCGCCGGCGCATCGGGTCGCGCCGCGGCCCGAAGTTCGACGTGTAGCGCCCGCCCTTGACCGGCATCGCAAAGGGCAGGCGGTCGGCGGCGAAGCGCATCAGGCTGACCTGTTCCAGATCCTGGATCAGGGTTGCCACGCGCTGGTCGGCCGCGTCATCCAGGGCCGCGCCATCCTCGAGCGGCTCGAAGGGGCCGCCCGAGCCCGAATAGTCACGCGACAGCTCGCCCAGGATGCGGTCGAGATCGACATTGGCGCGCTTGAACATCCGCTCGAGTCCCGAGAGCCCGGTCTCGGTCGCGCCTTCGATCTGGGTCAGGATCCGCTCCTGCCGCCCCTGATAGGCGGCGACCTCGGCCTCGAGCGAGCTGACCGTGCGGGTCAAGGTCTCGCGCCGAGCGATGGAGAGATCGCGCTCGGCGATCACCCGGTCGATGGCGCCGCTCACCGAGCCCAGCGAGGCGCTGAAGCCCTGGCGCATGTCCGTGGCGTCGGCCAACGCGAGGCGGAGCGAGATCAGCTCGCCGCCCATGCGTTCCAGCCGTTCCTCGGCCTCGCGCCGGGTGCGGTTGAGCGTCTCCACCTCGAAGCGCAGCGCCGAAAGTTCGGTGTCGGCCTCATTCAGCTCATGGGTCGCGCGCACGAGGTCGAGCTGCTTTTCCGAGAGCCGGGCGGTCGCGGCGTCGCGCCGCTCGCTGGCGCGGTTGAGTTCCTGTTCGAGCGCGATCTGACGGCCTTCCATGGCGCTGATGCGGGCCTCGTAGGCGTCCCGCATCGCCGAGAGGCGCGCCTCGGCGCCCTTGACGTCGAGCGCGCTTGACACGAAGGCATAGGTCGCAAAGCCGGTCCAGCCGACCGAGGCCACCGTGACGGCGACGATGGCGAGCTGCGATACCGGCCCGAAGGCGAAATAGCGCGTGCGCTGCCGGCTGCGCAGATACACCCGCCGCTCAGGGAGCAGACGGGCGAGCCAATGTGCGGCCCCGCCCTCATGCGTCGATGTCATGCGGTCCCGCTCCCTCGCTGTCCCTGGATCGAAATTTTTTTCTCATGCGTCTTTTGCGCAACGCTATAGCGCACCCCGCACGCTCAGGCAAACGCTTTCACCAAGGCACACGATGCCGTGAAAGCCGGCGCACCGCTCTTGGCCACCGGGTGGCGACACCACCACCCCATCCCCGGCGCGTGCGCCGGGGATGCCCGAACTCGCCCGGTGCAACCTGGGAACCACGCGGCACGCCATAGCGCGCGGGCGGCCCGGTCCGCAAGCGATGGTTTTCACGCCTCCCCGCGCCGTCAGGCGGACCAATGCCGCGCGCCGTCAGGCCGACCAATAGCGGGTGTAGCCGAACAGCGCCGCCGCCCCGCCGGTGTGCAGGAACACGATGCGTTGCGCGCGCGTGAAGCGGCCCTTGCGGATCAGGTCGATCAGCCCGGCCGCGCCCTTGCCGGAATAGACCGGGTCGAGCAGGATGCCCTCGAGCCGGGCGAACATGTCGATCGCCTCGAGCGTGTCCTCGCGCGGGATACCGTAGCCGGCGCCCACATAGTCGGTGTTCGCGACCACGTCCTCGCGCTGGACCACGCCGGGAATGCCCAGCTTTTCGGCGGTCTTTTCGGCCAGCGCGAAGACGTTCGCCTCCTGCTTGTCGCGCGGGGCGCGCACGCCGATGCCCAGCAGCGGCAGGCCCGCATGGATCGCCTTCAGCCCGACGATCAGCCCCGCCTGGGTGCCCGCGCTGCCGGTGGCGGTGACGAAATGGTCGAACACCAGCCCCATGTCCTGCGCCTGGCCCATCAACTCGTAGGCGCAGTTCACATAGCCCAGCGCTCCGGTGGCGTTCGAGCCGCCGCCGGGGATCAGGTAGGGGTTGCGGCCCTCGGCGCGCAGGCGCGCGGCCACCGGCTCCATCTCGGCGTTCATGTCGCGCCCGTCGCTGGGGCGCTCCTCGGTCGTGGCGCCGTGCAGGTGGTCGAGAAAGACGTTGCCGTTGGCGCGGTAGTTGGCGTCGTTCGAGCCGGTGCGGTCTTCGAGCAGGATGTGACACGCCATGCCCAGCCGCGCTGCCGCCGCGGCCGTTTGGCGCGCATGGTTCGACTGGGTCGCGCCCTGGGTGATGACGATGTCGGCGCCCTGGTCGCGTGCCTCGGCCATCAGGAATTCGAGCTTGCGGGTCTTGTTGCCGCCGGTCGAAAGCCCGGTGCAATCGTCGCGCTTGATCCAGATTTGGGGCCCGCCCAGGTGCGCCGACAGCCGCGGCAGCGGCTCGAGCGGGGTCGGCAGGTGGCCGAGGCGGATGCGCGGGAAGCGGGCGAGGTTCATGGCGTGGGGCTCCGGGGATGGCGGATCGGGGATGGGCGGATCAGGACGTGCCGAACCAAGCACGAACCGGGCCCGCTGGCAAACCCCGATGCGGAGCCTCGGGTCGGGTGTGGGGTCAGAGCGCCCGGACTGCCGTCAGAACCGCGTCGACGTGGCCGGGCACCGATACCTTGCGCCAGGCCTGCGCGATCCGCCCGTCGCGTCCGATCAGGAAGGTCGATCGCTCGATACCCATGTATTTCTTGCCATACATCGACTTTTCGGCCCAGACGCCGTATCGCTCGCACAGGTCGCTCGCCTCGTCCGAGACCAGCACGACCTTGAGGCCGTGCTTGGCGGCGAAGGCGCCGTGCTTCTTCGCCGAGTCCTTCGACACACCGATCACCACGGCGCCCGCGGCGGTGAAATCGTCGAGCGCCGCGGTGAAATCGATCGCCTCGCGGGTGCAGCCCGAGGTGTCGTCCTTCGGGTAGAAATAGAGCACGACCGCCCGCCCGGCGTAGTCCGCGAGCGAGACGGTCTGCCCGCCGGCGGCCGGAAGGGTGAAGCCCGGCGCGGTGTCGCCGATGGTGGGGGAGAGGGTGTCCGTCATGTCTGCCGATCCTGATCCGTTGAGCGCGGCAGGCCGGACGCCGCGCGCGAGTTGTGACCTTGCCGCCGATTGCATGGCAACGGCGCAGCGAGCAAGGTAAAGCGGGCTTGCGGCGCGACAAGCCGGGCACACGGCAAGATCGCGGGCCGCGCGGGCATGCAGGGCGCGCGGGCGGGCAGGGCGCGGGTGGAACGGAGCGGATGGAGGTCCCCACGACAGCGCGGGAACGGGTGCCGGACGGCGGGCGCGGGCGCGGCGTGATGGCGGCCTGCGAACACTGTGCCCATGCCTGCTGGTGGGCCTGCCGGTTGAGCGCGCGCTGCGCGCTGGCGTTCGGCATGCTCGCGGTGCTGCTGGCCGGCCTTGGCGCGCTGGCGCTGAGGTCGGGGCCGGTCGAGATGCCGGCGCTGGCGGCGCTTGCCATGCGCGAGGTGAACGGCGGCCAGCGCGATGTCCGGCTCAGCGTCGGCACGGCGCTGATCGGGCTGGGGCGGCGCTCCGGGCAGCCCGCCCTGCGGTTCCGCGATGTCGAGGTGCACTCGGCCGCCGGGGACCTGCTGCTGGCGGTGCCCGAGATGGGCGCGCGGTTCCACCTGGGCGATCTGATCGCGGGCGAGGCGCGGGTGACCGAGATCGTGATCCGCGGCCCCTCGGCGCAGATCGTGCGCGAGGTGGACGGCCGCTGGCGCATCGGCCTGGGCATCGGCGAGGGACTGACGCTGGCCGCGCCGCCCGCGGCGGACCCTGCCGCTACGGCAGCGCCGACGGCGGCATCCGATCCTGCAACGCCCGACGCCGCGGTATCCGACGCCGCGGCGCCTGATTCTGCGACGCCCGACGCTGCGGCGCCCGACCCTGCGACTGTCGACGCTTTGGCGCCCGACGCCACCGCGAACGGCTTTGCGATGGTGAGCGCCATCCTCGACGATCTCGCGGGCGGTGCGGCGCCATTGCCCGAGCTGTCGCGGCTGAAAGGCGTGCTGATCCGCGATGCGGCGCTGAGCTATCGCAATGCCGCGACCGGGGCGTCGTGGTCGACCGAGGGCGCCACGTTGCGCGTGCGGCGCGACGCCGACGGGCTGACCGGGGCGCTGGGGCTGGGCCTCGCTGACGACCCTGCGGCGCCGCTCAGGACGATCCGCGTCGCGCTGCGCCGCCAGCGTGGTGTCGAGGGGACCGAGCTGGACGCTTCGCTCAGCGGCGTGCGGCCGTCGCGCCTGGCGGGCGGGGTTCCCGAACTCGACTGGTTG
>JAVVFE010000093.1:0-4894 GCA_032251175.1 Thermohalobaculum sp. | reverse complement strand
TCGCTGATCGACGCGCCGATCGATGCCACGCTGACCGGCCGACTGGGCGATGACGGGCGGCTCGGCCCGGTCTCGGGCACGCTGATCGCGGGCCGGGGCGGTTTCGTCGGCGCGGGCGGGGCGGCACTGCTGCCCGGCGGGTTCGAGGCCCTGCACCTCGCCTTCGACTACGACCCGATGGCCGAACGCATCGCGCTGTCGCGCATGGAAATCGAGGGCGAGGCCGGCGCCGCGGCGCTGGCCGGCTTCGTCGATGTCGAGCGTGGCCTGGCCGGCGATCTGCGCGGACTGGCCGGCCAGCTTGCCATCGCGCACGCCCGCGTCGATCTGCCCGACCTGTTCGCAGTGCCCTTGGCGTTCGACGGCGGTGAGGTGGTGGCGCGGGTAGGCCTGGCGCCCGCGACGGTCGAGATCGCAACCGCGCGGCTGGCGCAGGGGGCGCTCTCGCTGGACCTGTCGGGGCGGCTCGGTCTCGGGCCCGATGGCTGGCAGGCCGATCTGCGGGCCGGCGCGCGCGATCTCGACATAGCCGGCCTCAAGGCGTTCTGGCCGCTGCCCTTCGCCGCGAACGCGCGCACCTGGGTGGTGGACCACCTCCAGACCGGCATGATCGATGCGCTGGTGGCGCAGGTCCGCACTGGCCGGGGCGAGCCGCAGGTCAGCCTCGACTTCCGCTATCGCAACCTGGTCTCGCGCTATCTCGACGATATGCCGGCGATCCGCGAGGCGCGCGGGCGCGGCTATCTGCGGCTGCACGAGTTCGGGCTGGAGATGGATGCCGGCCACGTCCTGCCGGTCGAAGGCGCCGCCATCGCGCTCGGCGGCTCGTCGGTCCGCATCTCCGACCTGTGGGCGAAGCGCACCCCCGCCGACATCCTGATCCGCGGCCGCGGGCCGCTGGGCGCGATCCTGACGCTGATCGACACCCCGCCGCTGGGGCTGATGCGCAAGCTCGGGCTCGACCCCGGTACGATCGATGGCGAGGCCGAGGTCGAGACGCGGCTGAGCTTTCCGCTGCTCAAGGACCTGCGGCTCGACGAGGTCGTGGCCGACTCGCAGGCGACGATCCACGATCTGTCGATGACGCTCGAGCGGCGCGACGGGGCGCCGGTCGCGATCGCGGGCCCGCAGGTCGCGCTGACCGCCTCGACCTCGGAGATGACCATCATCGGCGATGTGACGGCCGATGGCGTGCCTCTGGGGGTCGACTGGCGCGAGGTCTATGGCACCAGCCCGGGCCGGCGCGAGGTGCTGGCGCGCGGTGCGGTGACGCCCGGCCTGCTCGCGCGCTTCGGCGCCACCCTTCCCGGCTTCGAGTCGGGCAGCGCCGATGTGGTGGCGCGGCTGTCGCAGGTCGGTGCCGAGCCGCCCGGCATTTCGATCGAGGCCGATCTTGGCGCCGCGCGGCTCGCGATCCCCGACCTCGGCTGGTCGAAGGCGCCGGGCGCCCCGGGGCGGCTCGAAGCGAATGCCCGGCTGGGGGCCGATGGCGGTGCCGAGATCGCGCGCCTCCGCATCGAGGCGCCGGGGCTGGCCGCCGATGGCAGCCTGACGCTCGATGCCGCAGGCGACGTGACCCGCGCGGTGTTCGAGCGGTTCCGGCTGGAGGAGCGCGCCGATCTGGGCTTTTCCGCCACGCGGCTGGGCGCGAGCGGCCTGGCGTTGACGCTGCGCGGCCGCAGGCTCGATCTGGGCGCGTTCGACGAGGCGCTGACGGGGGGCGCGCACGACACCGCGGACGACACCGCTCCCGATGCGCGCCCGGCACAGCGCCAGCTTGCGGTCGACTTCGACATTGCCGATCTGGCGTTGACGCCCACCATGGCCATCCATGCCGCGCGCGGCCGGGGCAGCTCGCAGCCCGATGGCAGCATCGAGGTCGAGATCGACGGCGCCCTGAACGGCGAGGCCGATGTCAGCGCCACCCTCGATCTGCCGGCGGACGGCCCGGGGCGGCTGGTGCTGAGCGCCCCCGACGCCGGCGCATTCCTGCGCGCCACCGGGCTGGTCGAGACGGCGCGCGACGGCACGCTCACGCTCGAAGCCCGGCTCGACGACGGCGGGTTCGACCGGCTGAGCGGCGTGGTGAAGATGTCGAACATCACGCTGCGCGAGGCGCGCACCGTCGAGGGCATCCTGAACCGCGGCGGCGTGGTTCAGAACATGACGGGCGGGCTGGCGTTCTCGGACGTGCGCATCCCCTTCACCTATGCCGACGGCATCATCACCCTGGGCACCACGGTGGCGACGGGGCCGGCGCTGGCGGTCAAGCTCGACGGCACGATCGACGAGCAGAGCGGGGCGCTCGATCTCTCGGGGGTGATCTCGCCCGCCTATGCGCTGACCGGCGTGCTCGACAACATCCCGCTGCTGGGGGCACTGCTGAGCGGCGGCAAGGGCGAGGGCATTCTGGCCATGACCTTCGCGGTCGACGGCACGATCGACGACCCCAGTTACACCGTCAATCCGCTGTCGCTGCTGACCCCGGGGATCCTGCGCCGGATCTTTACCTCGAAGACGCGCAACCCGGACGAGCAGTTTCTCGACAACCTGCAACGCACCGAGTGATCGCGGCGCACCTCACAGCCCCAGCCCAGCCAGGATCTCGCGCGGATCGGCCCCGGCCGCGCGCAGGGCGGCAAGGCTGAGGTCGCGGTCGCGCTTGGCCAGCCGGCGGCCGGTGGCGTCGCGGATCAGCCGGTGGTGGCGATAGTCGGGCGCGGCAAGGTCGAGCAGCGCCTGAAGGATGCGCTGCACCGGCGTCGCGGTGAACAGGTCGCGCCCCCGCGTCACGCGCGTGACGCCCTGGTGGGCATCGTCCACCACCACCGCCAGATGATAGGCGGGCGCGCCGTCGCGCCGGCGCAGCACGATGTCGCCGGTGCCCGCAACCAGCGCGGCGGCGTCGAGCGCGATCCAGCCGGTTTCGCCCTGCGGCCCCGCATCGACCTCGCGGAAGCCGAGACGCGCCACCGCCGCCGCCCCGCCCAGCGCCGCGATGGCGCGCGCCATGTCGAGCCGGAGCGCTGCCTGCGCCCCCTCGGGCGGCGGGGCGTGGCGGCAGGTGCCGGGATAGACCGGGCCGTCGGGGCCATGGGCGGGCGACGCACCCTCCTGCGGGGCGGCGGCCGCCTCGGCGATGTCGCGCCGCGTGCAGGCGCAGCGATAGGTCAGGCCCCGCGCCGCCAGCCGGGTCAGCGCCGCCTGGTAGGCCGCCAGCCGGGTGGACTGGAACAGCACCGGGCCATCCCAGTCGATCCCCAACCAGGCCAGATCGCGCAGGATCGCCGCCGCGAAGTCCGGCCGCGACCGGTCGCGGTCGAGGTCCTCCATCCGCACCAGGAACCGCCCCCCCGCCGCGCGCGCGCCCGACCAGCCGAGCCAGGCCGAAAAGGCATGGCCCAGATGCAGTTCGCCCGTCGGGCTGGGTGCGAAACGGTCGGTGAACATCCTGATCCCTCCGGCCGGCATGGAGCCCGGCCGCGCACCTTGCGTCAACCGCGCGCACCGCGCGAGGTGCGGCAGGGCGACTTATTGCGTCGCACAAGCGATTGGGGTAGTGTCTCGCAAATGCAGCATTCCGTCATGGGAGCAGGATAGCCACGATGATCATGAAGCCGAACGAAACCTTCGAGGCATGGACGAAACCCACCAAGGCGGCGTTCGACTTCTGGGTCAGCTTCTGGCCGGTCGCCCCTGCCTTCGGCGTCGAGTGGCGCTTTGCCGAGGCGATGCCGCGCTTCACGCCGCGCATTCTCGAGACCGGGATCGAGATCGACGCGGCCGAAGCGCCCGCGAACACCCCGTCCAAGGCAAAGTCGGCCGCGAAACCCAAGGCCGTGCGCGAGCATGCCGAGCCCGCGGTCGAGATCGTCGAGGTCGTCGAAGCGGCCATGGCCCCGGTCGAGGCCGTCATCGAGGCTGCGGTGGAAACCATCGAGGCGATGGCCGACGCCGTGAGCGATGCGGCCGAGGCGCCCGAGGCGGCAGCCGGTGTCGCCGCCGAGACCGTGAGCCTGCCCACGGCGCGCCCTGCGGTGCTGCTCGACGCGGCCCCCGCTGAGGCCCACGACCTCAAGCTGATCAAGGGGATCGGGCCGGGACTTGAGAAGCAGCTCAATGCGCTGGGGGTGTACCGCTTCGACCAGATTGCGGCGTTCTCCGAGGCCGATCTCGCCTGGGTCGATGCGAACCTGACAGCGTTCAAGGGCCGCTGCTTCCGCGACGACTGGATCGGTCAGGCCCGCGCGCATCTGGCCTGAGGCCGAACGATCCCGCGCTGACAGACCCGCGCAGACAGGCCCGCGCCGCGCCCCGGCGTGGGCCTTTGTCGTTTCAGGCAGCGGCCGCGACGATCGGCAGGAAGTCCACGGCCCTGAGGCTTGCGCCGCCGACCAGCCCGCCATCGACATTCGAGACCGCGAAGATCTCGGCAGCATTCCCGGGCTTGACCGAGCCGCCATAGAGCAGCCGGATGCCGTCGGCGGCCGCGGTGCCGAAGCGGTTGGCGAGGTCGGTGCGGATGAAGTCGTGCACCTCGGCAATCTCGGCCAGCGTGGGCGTGCGCCCGGTGCCGATCGCCCAGACGGGTTCGTAGGCGACCACGGTGTTGGCGGGCGTGGCGCCCTCGGGCACCGAGCCGCGAAGCTGGCGTCCGACCACCCCCAGCGTATCGCCCGTATCGCGGCTCGCCTCCGTCTCGCCCACGCAGATCACGGCGACCAGGCCCGCGCGCCAGGCCGCCCTGGCCTTGGCATGGACCATCGCATCGCTCTCGCCATGGTCGGCGCGGCGTTCGGAATGGCCGACGATGACGTGGCTGCCGCCGGCGTCGGCGATCATCTCGGCCGAGATGTCGCCGGTATGGGCGCCCGCGGCCGCGGCGTGGCAGTCC
>JAVVFE010000092.1:0-9656 GCA_032251175.1 Thermohalobaculum sp. | reverse complement strand
GCCCGCCGCCGCTTTGCCTGCCCCGCGCAATCGGCTATGCAGGTCTGCCGCCCACAATCGGGGACGCAGGGACAAGCGACGGGTCAGCGCGATGAACGACAGGTTGCCGCACGAGAAGGGGTTTCATGTGTCGTGGGAGCAGATGCACCGCGACAGCCGGGCGCTGGCATGGCGGCTGGACAAGCACGGGCCCGGCGCGGGCGGTGCGTGGAAGGCGGTGGTCGCGGTCACCCGCGGCGGCATGGTGCCGGCCTGCATCCTGGCGCGCGAGTTGAACATCCGCATCGTCGACACCATCAGCGTGAAGTCCTACGACCACCAGAACCAGGCGGATGCGATGGTCCTGAAGGCGCCCGACCCGAAACTGGTCGGCGACGGCGAGGGCGTGCTGATCATCGACGATCTGGTCGACACCGGCCGCACGCTCGAGGTGATCCGCAGGCTCTACCCCAAGGCGCATTTCGCCACCGTCTACGCCAAGCCCAAGGGCAAGCCGCTGGTGCAGACCTATGTCACCGAGGTCAGCCAGGACACCTGGATCTTCTTCCCCTGGGACATGGCGCTGATGTATGTCGAACCCTATCGCGGCACGAGCTGACCGGCGGGAGCGGCGCCCATGGCCTATGTCGACGGCTTCATCCTGGCAGTGCCCGAGGCCAATCTCGACGCCTACCGCCGGATTGCGCGCAAGGCCGGCAAGATCTGGATCGAGCACGGCGCGCTTTCTTACGTCGAATGCAAGGCCGAGGACACGCCGCACGGCAAGCTGACCTCGTTCCCCCGGGCGGTAAAGCTCGTCGCCGGCGAGATCGTCGTGTTCGCCTGGATCACCTACCGCAACCGGCGCCATCGCGACGCCGTGGTCAAGAAGGTGATGGACGACCCCCGCATGGCGAAGATGGTCGAAGGCCAGTCGATGCCCTTCGACGGGCGGCGGATGATCTTCGGCGGCTTCACGACGATGATCGAGCTGGCGGCCGACCCCTCTGCCGAGGCACAGAACCCGTGAACAGGGGGCCTCTCGATCCGGGATGCGAGCCAAGCTCCCGGACGCCGGAGGCTTGACCCGGATTTCCCCGAGAGCGGGAAGCCCGTTCATGGAACCCGAGCCCGGGTCCCGGGGAAAGCCCTGAAAACCGGTCGGCAATCCTCCGCATCGGGCGCCATCGCGCCATTCCCCGTGCAGGACGCCCATGACCGCAAGCGAGCGGAAGCCGCCAGGGGTCACCCCGGTGCGAGCGCCCCCGCGCCCCGCCCGTCCGGCCGAGCGGCGGCGCGCCTCCCGGCGTGGCCGCCCCTCTCGAACCGGGCAGGCCCATCCCGTCACGCGGTCGCGCACGGTTTCGCACAAATCTTGCGAATTACTATTGATATCAATGACTTGATATGTCTTTCACGTGTGAAAGCCATTCCCTCCGCCAGCCACCGCCCGGCCCGCCCTTGCAAATCCGCCGGAATCGCGTAAGAGGGCGCCTTCCCGGCCGCTTACACCCCTGGAGGATCGGCGCGGGAAGCCGTGAAACGAAATTCTGGAGAGACGACCATGGCCCAGACGATTGACCTGGAGGCCACGGCGCGTGCCGGATCGGGCAAAGGGGCTGCCCGGAGTGCACGACGCGAAGGCATGGTTCCGGGCGTGATCTATGGCGGCGGCGATGAGCCCGTCACGATCAACATCAAGCATAACGTGCTGCTCAAGCGGCTCAGGGCCGGCAAGTTCCTGTCGACGCTGATCAAGCTGAACGTCGACGGCAACGAGCATACGGTGATCTGCCGCGCCGTGCAGCGCGACGTGGTCAAGGACCTGCCGATCCACGTGGACTTCCTGCGGCTGTCCGAGCGCTCGCGCATCAACCTCTACATCCCGGTCGAGTTCATCAACCACGAGAAGGCCCCCGGCATCCGCCGCGGCGGCGTGCTGACCGTGGTGCGCCCGGAAGTCGAGCTGAAGGTCAGCGCCTCGAACATCCCCGACCACCTCACGGTGGATCTCGACGGCCTGAACGTGGGCGACGTCGTCAAGATCTCGAACATCGCGCTGCCCGAGGGCACCTCGCCCACCATCACCGACCGCGACTTCGTGATCGCCAACATCTCGGCGCCCTCGGCGCTGTTGGCGGAGGAGAACGAGGAAAGCGCCGAGGACTGACCCCTCGCGCCATCCGGCGATGCCCTGAACGCACGCGCACGCGCCCCGCCGGATCCCTCCGGCGGGGCGCGCTTCGTTTTTGCCGGGGAACAGACCCCGCGCCCGGCGACCCGGTCGGACGCATTGCCCCCGCCGCCCCGAACCGTGAGGCGAGACCGTGTTGCCACCCAAGCACCACAGTGCCGCAACCCGGTCGGCAATCGGGTGTCTGGACGCTGCACGCGGCCACGGCTATAACCCGCGCCATGACGAGGTGGACGCCCGCGATACGGCGAATTATGCACCCGGCCCGCTGAGACGCGGCGCCGGGACCAAGGTGCAGGCGCCATGCGCACCGACCGATCCATCCCCGCACCCCCATTGCCGAAACGAGGCGTCCGATGACCGCCGATACCACCGATGCGTCCGTGCCCGACTACAAGGACACGCTTTCGCTGCCCGAAACCGACTTCCCGATGCGCGCGGGCCTGCCTGCGCGCGAGCCCGAGTGGCTGAAGCGGTGGGAGGACATGCGCCTCTACCACCGCCTGCGCGAAACCGCCGGGGGCCGCCCGCCCTTCGTGCTGCACGACGGCCCGCCCTATGCCAACGGGCACCTGCATATCGGCCACGCGCTCAACAAGACCCTCAAGGATTTCGTCGTGCGCTCGCACCAGATGCTGGGCTTCGACAGCCGCTATGTGCCGGGCTGGGACTGCCACGGCCTGCCGATCGAGTGGAAGATCGAGGAGCAGTATCGCGCCAAGGGCAAGAACAAGGACGAGGTGCCGATCAATGAGCTGCGCGCCGAATGCCGCAAGTTCGCCGAGGGCTGGGTCGACGTCCAGCGCGAGGAGTTCAAGCGCCTGGGCGTCACCGGCAACTGGGACGACCCGTATCTGACCATGAGCTTCGACGCCGAGGCGGTGATCGCCGAGGAGTTCATGAAGTTCGTGATGAACGGCGCGCTCTACCAGGGCTCGAAGCCGGTGATGTGGTCGGTGGTGGAAAAGACCGCGCTGGCCGAGGCCGAGGTCGAGTATCACGACCATCAGAGCCATACGGTGTGGGTGAAGTTTCCGGTCAGCAAGTTTGACGCGTCCATCAAGTATCTTGAGGGCTCTCTGACCGACGCGGAGGTCGCTGAGCGCAAGAAGCAGCGGTTCGATGCGCTTCACGAGCTTAGCTTGGCAACGGTCGTAATCTGGACCACCACCCCCTGGACCATCCCGCAGAACCAGGCGATCTCGTTCAACCCGGCGATCCCTTACGGCCTCTACCGTGTCACCGCCGCGCCAGCCGACAACTGGGCCAAGGCGGGCGACACCTATCTGCTGGCCGACCGGCTGTCCGAGGAGGTGTTCCGGCAGGCCCGTGTCGAGGGCTTCGAGAAGGTCCGCGAGGTGACGGCAGACGAGCTTGCAGCGATCACCTGCGCCCACCCCTTCCGCGGCCTCGACGGCGCCAACGGCGAATGGGATTTCGACGTTCCCCTGCTCGCGGGCGATCATGTCACCGACGAGGCGGGCACCGGCTTCGTGCACACCGCACCCAGCCATGGCGCCGACGACTACGAGGTGTTCCTGCGCTACCGGGACCAGTTCCCGGACCTGAAGATGACCCACAACGTGCTCGAGGACGGCTCGTTCCGCCCCGACCTGCCGTTCTTCGGCGGCGCGGTGATCTTCGACGAGAAGGGCAAGGAGAAGGACGCCAACAAGCGCGTCATCGACAAGCTGGCCGAGGTGGGCAGCCTGATCGCGCGGGGCCGGGTCAAGCACTCCTACCCGCATTCCTGGCGGTCGAAGGCACCGCTCATCTTCCGCAACACGGCCCAATGGTTCGTCGCCATCGACAAGCCGCTCGACGACGGCAAGTCCGAGTATGGGCGCAGCATCCGCGAACGCGCGCTGACCTCGATCGACAAGCTGGTGAAATGGGTCCCGCATGCCGGGCGCAACCGGCTTTATTCGATGATCGAGAACCGCCCCGACTGGGTGCTGAGCCGCCAGCGCGCCTGGGGCGTGCCGCTCACCTGCTTCGTGCGTCGCGGCGCCAAGCCCGAGGACCCCGACTTCCTGCTGCGCGACCCGGCGGTCAACGCCCGCATCTCGGCCGCCTTCCGCGCCGAGGGGGCCGATGCCTGGTATGCCGAGGGCGCGGCCGAGCGGTTCCTGCGGCCCGAGCACGATCCGGCCGACTGGATCAAGGTCGATGACATCCTCGACGTGTGGTTCGATTCCGGCTCGACCCATGCCTTCGCGCTGCGCGACCGGGCCGACGGGGTGTGGCCCGCGGACGTGTATCTGGAAGGCACCGACCAGCACCGCGGCTGGTTCCATTCCTCGATGCTGCAGGGCTGCGGCACGATGGGGCGCGCGCCCTACAAGACGGTGGTGACGCACGGCTTCACGCTGGACGAGAAGGGCATGAAGATGGCCAAATCGCTCGGCAACACGGTGGCGCCCGAGACGGTCATCAGGCAATACGGCGCCGACATCCTGCGGCTGTGGGTGGCGCAGTCCGACTACACCGCCGACCTGCGCATCGGGCCCGAGATCCTGAAGGGCACCGCCGACAGCTATCGCCGCCTGCGCAACACGCTGCGCTACATGCTGGCGGCACTGTCGGGCTTCGACGAGGCCGAGCGGGTGGCGCCCGCGGACATGCCCGAACTGGAACGCCTGATCCTGCACCGCCTCGCCATCCTCGACGCCGAGGTGCGCAAGGGCTACGCCGAGTTCGACTATCAGGGCGTGTTCCAGAAGCTGTTCACCTTCGCGACCGGCGACCTCTCGGCGTTCTGGTTCGACATCCGCAAGGACGCGCTCTATTGCGACGCGGCCGCCAGCCCGCGCCGGCAGGCCGCGCGCACGGTGATGGATGCGCTGTTCCACCGGCTCACCACCTGGCTCGCGCCGATCCTGTGCTTCACGATGGAGGAGGTCTGGCTCGCCCGCTTCCCCGGGGCGGACAGCTCGGTCCACCTGCAAGACTTCCCCGAAACTCCGGCCGCGTGGCGCAATGACGCGCTGGCCGCGAAATGGGCGCGCATCCGCGCGGCGCGGCGGGTGGTGAACGGTGCCTTGGAGATCGCTCGGCGCGACAAGCTGATCGGCGCCTCGCTGGAAGCCGCCCCGGTGCTCTACATCGCCGACCCCGACACACTGGCGGCGGTGCGATCCGTGGACATGGCCGAGATCTGCATCACCTCGGACCTGCAACTTGCCGGCGACGAGCCCCCGGCCGAGGCGTTCCGCGCCGAGGACCCCGCCATCGGCGTGGTGTTCGAGCGGGCCGAGGGGCTGAAATGCGCGCGCTGCTGGAAGGTGCTGCCCGATGTCGGCCACCACGCGCATGCCGGCGTCTGCGGGCGCTGCGCGAGCGTGCTGGGGGACTGAATGACGGGGGACGAGGGCGCGGCGGTGAGCGGGCGCGCGGCAGGGACGCGCGCGGCCCGGGCGCTCGGGCTCGCGGCGCTTGGCGTGTTCGTGCTCGACCGGCTGACGAAATGGCTGGTGGTCGAGGTGCTGGACCTCGCAAGCCTCCTGCGCATCGAGGTGGTGCCGCCGTTCCTCACCTTCGTCATGGCATGGAACCGGGGCATCAATTTCGGGCTGGGCGCCAGCGGGTCCGACACCGCGCGCTGGGTGCTGGTGGGGCTTGCGGTCGCGATCTCGGCGGGACTTGCGGTATGGCTGGTCCGGCGAGGGCAGGTGGCGCTCGGGGTGTTCGGCGGGCTGGTGGTCGGCGGCGCGCTGGGCAACGCCTGGGACCGGGTGCAGTATGGCGCGGTCGCCGATTTCCTGAACATGAGCTGCTGCGGCATCGACAACCCGTTCGCCTTCAACGTCGCCGATATCGCCATCTTCCTGGGCGCCGTGCTGATCGCGTGGCGCGCCTGAACGCCCGCCCGGGGGCATTGCGGTGCCCCCGCCAAACGCGCAATATGCGCCCGTACGCGGCCCCGGCCGCGGTGATGACCGGATCGGAACGAGACCAATGACCACGAGGCGCAAACCGCCCTTCGGGCCTGCCGCCCTGATTGCCCTGCTGGCGCTGGGCGCCTGCGGCCAGATCGGCGACCCGATCGAGGCGATCGGCGGGCGACGCCCGGTGCCCGACGAGTTCAAGGTGCTGCCACGCAAGCCGCTGGTGGTGCCCGCGGCAGTGGCGGACGCGACCGCGGCGAGCGCCGCCGCGCTGCCCACGCCCGAACCCGGCAAGCCCTCGCCGCTCGAACCCGATCCGGCGGCGGATGCGGTGGCGGCCCTGACGGGGACCGCCGCGGCACCGCGCCCGACTGCGACGACCTCGCTGAGTTCCGGCGAGGCGGCGCTGCTGGGGGCGGCGAGCGCCGGCGCGACCTCGCCCGACATCCGCGTGCAGCTCGAAACCGACCGCACCGCCGCGGCCGAGGCCGATGCGGCCGAGTACGAGCCGCCGACGGTGTTCGAGCTGTTCGGCTTCGGCGGCGACGAGGAGGAGCTTGACCCCGCCCTCGCGCTCGACCCGATCGCCGAGTCGCAGCGCCTGCAACGCGAGGGCATCAGCGCGCCCAGCGATCCCGAGGCGGTGGCGCCCACAGGCACGGCCGAGGAGGGCAACTTCTCGACCCAGCGCCCCCCCGACAACCCCGACATCTACGGCGACACACCGGGACGGCGGCCGGAGAACCCGCTGCAGGGGCGCAATACGACGCCGGCCTTCGAATAACGGCGGCTGCGCCCTATCTATCGTGATGGGCTGGCCGCGGGCCGCGCCCGGCATCAGGGAGGACGCGTATGCAGCCCGGCACGATCGCGCGGATGGCCGCGCTTGTGGCTCTGCTCGCGCCCGCGGCAGGGTTCGCGGCGCAGCCGGTCACCAGCTTCCGGCTCGACAACGGCATGGAGGTGGTGGTGATCGAGGATCACCGCGCCCCGGTGGTCACCAACATGGTCTGGTATCGCATCGGCGCCGCCGACGAGCCCTGGGGCCATTCCGGCATCGCGCATTTCTTCGAGCATCTGATGTTCAAGGGTACCGACGAGATCCCCGAGGGCGCCTTCTCGAAGATCGTGGCCGAGAATGGCGGGCAGGACAACGCCTTCACCTCGTGGGACTATACCGGCTATTTCCAGCGCATCGCCGCCGACCGGCTGGAACTGGTGATGCAGATGGAAGCCGACCGGATGCGCGACCTCGTGCTCAACGAGCAGGTGGTGGCGACCGAGCGCGACGTGATCCTCGAGGAGCGCAACAGCCGCACCGACAACGATCCCGGCTCGCTGTTCCAGGAGCAGATGCGCGCGGCGCTCTACATGAACCACCCCTACGGCGTGCCGGTGATCGGCTGGCGCCACGAGATCGAGGCGCTGGGCCTGCCCGAGGCGCTGGCCTTCTACCGCCGCTTCTATGCGCCCGACAACGCCATCCTGCTGGTGGCGGGCGACGTGACGCCCGACGCCGTGCGGGCGCTGGCCGAGACCCATTTCGGCCCGCTCGTGCCATCGAACAGCCCGCCCGACGCCCGCCCGCAGGAGCCGCCGCAACTGGCCGCGCGCCGGCTGACGATGCGCGACGCGCGGGTGCGCCAGCCCTATGTGATGCGCCAGTATCTGGTGCCCGCCTACGACCCCGCCGACCCCGGGACCGCGGCCGCCCTGTCGGTGGTGTCTGACGTGCTGGGCGACGGCATCACCGCGCGGTTCGCGCAGCAGATCGAGGTCGCCGACCAGATCGCGGTGGCGACCGGCGCAGGCTATGGCGCGACCGCGCGCGATGCGGTCACCTTCACCATCTTTGGCGTGCCCGCATCCGGCCGGACGCTGGCCGAGGTCGAGGCCGCGCTGGATGCCGAGATCGCGCGCCTCGCCGCCGAGGGGCCGACCGAGCAGGAACTGGCCCGCATCAAGCACAAGACCCGGACCGACCTGATCCATGCCCAGGACGATGTGGCGGGCCTCGCGCGCCAATACGGCGCGGCACTGTCGATCGGTCTGACGGTCGCCGATGTCGATGGCTGGCCCGATCTGGTCGACGCGGTGACGGCAGCCGACGTGCAGGCCGCGGTCCGCACCTGGCTGGTGCCCGCGCGCTCGGTCACCGGCTATCTTCTGGGCAACGAGGGGGAGGCCGGCTGATGGGCATGCGCCATCTTGTCATCCGCGCGGGCGCCGCGCTCGCGCTGGGCGCGTGGCTGCTGGCATCGCCGGCCGCGGCGATCGAGATCGAGGAGGTCACCAGCCCCGGCGGCACGGTGTTCTGGCTGGTCGAGGAGCCGGCGATCCCGCTGGTCGCGGTCGAGCTGAGCTTCGCCGGCGGCGCGCGGCTCGACCCTGCCGGCAAGCCGGGCGTTGCGAACCTGATGGCGGGGCTGCTCGAGGAGGGCGCCGGCGATCTCGATGCCACTGCCTTCGCCCGCGCGGCCGACGAGCTGGCTGCCCGGTTCGGCTTCGGCGCCGGGCGCGACAGCGTCACGGTCAGCGCCCGGATGCTGACCGACGGGCTCGACCGCTCGGCCGCGTTGTTGGCCTCGGCGCTGACCGCGCCGCGCTTCGACGCCGAGGCGATCGAGCGGGTGCGCCGGCAGATCCTGTCGAACCTCGCCGCCGACGAGACCGACCCACAGGCAGTGGCCGGCCGCGTCTGGTTCGCGCGCGCATTCGACGGCCATCCCTATGCCCAGGACGTCGACGGCACGCCCGAGGCGGTGGCCGCGATCACCCGCGAGGATCTGACGGCGGCCCATGCCCGCCTGCTGAACCGGGCATCGGCCACCGTGGCCGTGGTCGGCGCAATCGACGCCGCGGGCGCGGGCCGGCTGATCGACACCCTGCTGGGCGGCCTGCCCGAAGGCACCCGGCCCGAGGCCGTGCCCGCCCCCGCGGTCCCGCCCGCCGGGGTCCAGGTCGAGCAGCTCGACGTGCCGCAATCGGTCGCGATCTTCGGCCAGAAGGGCCTGCCGCGCGACCACCCCGATTATATCCCGGCCTATGTGATGAACCACGTGCTGGGCGGCGGCGGGTTCTCGTCGCGGCTGATGGAGGAGGTGCGCGAGAAGCGCGGGCTGGCCTATGGCGTCTACTCCTACCTCGCCAATTACGACGGCGCCGACCTGATCATGGGCAGCGTGCAGACCGCCAACGAGCGCATCGCCGAAAGCCTCGCGGTGATTCGTACCGAGTGGCGCCGCGTCGCCGAGGAGGGCATCCCGCAGGCCGATCTCGAGCGCGCCAAGCGGTATCTCACCGGCGCCTTCCCGCTGCGCTTCGACTCGAACGCCAAGATCGCCCGCTTCCTGGTCGGCGCGCAGGAGGAGAAGCTGGGCATCGACTACATCAACATCCGCAATGACCTGATCGAGGCGGTCACGGTCGAGGACATCCGCCGGGTGGCGACGCTGCTCGACCCCGACGGGCTCTCGATCGTGGTGGTCGGCAAGCCCGCCGGGCTCTGAGGCCGGCCCCCGGTCTCTCCGGTCCCGGGCTTGGGCCCCGTGACCTCGACGGGGCAGGCGCCGCACGGCCCATCGAGGCCCCGGGCC
>JAVVFE010000091.1:2350-9663 GCA_032251175.1 Thermohalobaculum sp. | reverse complement strand
GGCACGCCGGGTGCCGCGAGGCCCGCGCCGATTTCGGCGATGCGCCCCGCGCGGATCAGGATGTCGGCGGCGGGGCCACCGTTCGGGCGGGCGTTCGTGATCAACAGGTCGGTCATGGTCCTCGCCTCAGCGGAGTTTCGGGTTGAGCGCGTCGCGCAGCCAATCGCCCAGCAGGTTCACCGCGACGACCAGAAGGCAGAGTTGAAGCGCCGGGAACAGCACGATCCACCAGAGCCCCGAGAACAGATACTGGTTGCCGATCCGGATCAGCGTGCCGAGTGAAGGCTCGGTCGGCGGCATGCCCACGCCGAGGAACGAGAGCGTCGCCTCGATGAGGATGGCGAGGCCGAAGTTCAGCGTCGCCGCCACCAGGATCGGCGTCATCGTGTTGGGCAGGATGTGGTTCATCATGATCCGGCGCGCCGGCACCCGGATCAGCCGGGCGGCCTGCACGTATTCCTTGTTGCGCTCGACCATCGTCTGGGCGCGCACCGTGCGGGCATACTGCACCCAGGCGGTCAGCGAGATCGCCAGCACCAGCACCGCCGCCGCCCCGGCCTCACGCAGGTCCGGGGGCAGCATCTCGCGCGCCACCGCGCTCACCAGGATCGCGATCAGGATGGTCGGGATCGACAGCAGGACGTCACCGATCCGCATCAGCACATTGTCGACGATCCCGCCGAAATACCCCGCCACCAGCCCCAGCGAGAGGCCGGCCGCAAGCGATACCGCGACCGAGGCGATGCCGATCACGATGGAGATGCGCGAGCCGTAGAGGATGGCCGAGAGCACGTCGCGCCCTTGCAGATCGGTGCCGAGAACATAAGGCCACTGCCCGCCCTCGGCCCAGACCGGCGGAAGCTCGGCGTTCCACAGCTCGAGCGCCGCGAGGTCATAGGGGTTCTGCGGCGCGAGCAGCGGCGCGAGAAGCGCGGCCAGCATCATCAGCCCTAGCAGCACCGCCGCGCCCACCGCCGTGGGGTGCGAGGTGAAGCTCCACCACAAGTCGCTGTCGCGCAGCCGCGCGAGGCGCGAGGGGGCGGCGGGGCGGGTGGGGCGAACGGGCGTGTCGGTCACGCGACCCTCCTCAGCCATTGGCGCCGCGCAGGCGCGGGTCGATCACCGCATAGGCGATGTCCACCATCGTGTTCAGCGCGACGAAGATGAAGGAGACGATGCAGAGATAGGCCGCCATCACCGGGATATCGACGAAGGTGACGGCCTGAATGAACAGCAAGCCCATGCCCGGCCACTGGAACACCGTCTCGGTGATCAGGGCGAAGGCGATGAGGTTGCCGATCTGCATCGCGGTTATGGTCACGACCGGCATGAGGCAGTTCCTGAGCGCGTGGCGGAAATGCACGATCCGGGCGGGCACGTCGCGGGCGCGGGCGAACTTGATGAAGTCGGCGCGCAGCACCTCGAGCATCTCGGCGCGCACCAGCCGCATCACCAGCGTGATCTGGAAGAGCGAGAGCGAGACCGCCGGCAGCAGGATCGCGGCGCGCCCCGACTCGGTCAGAAGCCCGGTGCTCCACCAGCCGATCGCGACCGTCTCGCCGCGCCCGAAGGCCGGGAGCAGGCCCAAAGTGACCGAGAACACCAGGATCAGCACGATACCGACGGCGAAGCTGGGCAGCGAGACGCCGATGATCGAGAGGAACTGCAGCACCTCGGAATACCACGTCCCGCGCCTGATGGCGGTGATGACGCCGAGCGGGATGCCCACGGCGAGCGAGATGATGGTGGCCACGATCACCAGCTCGAAGGTCGCGGGGAAGCGTTCGGCGATCAGGCCGATCACCTCCTGCTGGTTGCGGTAGGAGATACCGAAATCACCCTGCGCCGCGTTCGTGACGAACCGGCCGAACTGCACGAGGAAGCCGTCGTCGAGCCCGAGCTTGGCCCGCAGGTCGGCGCGCTCGGCCTGCGTCGCCTGCTCGTTCAACATCATTTCGACCGGGTCGCCGACGAAGCGGAAGATCATGAAGGCGAAGAAGGCGACCGCCAGCATGACCATCATGGCATTGGCGATGCGCTTGATCAGGAAGGCGATCATCGGTGCCGGCTCCTCTCTCGCCGCCGCGCGGGCGGGGGGACGGGCGGGCGGCCCGGACCGCAATGGCCCGGGCCGCGGGGCGTCACTTCTTCACGAACCACAGCCGCGGCTTGTTGTCCGGGAACTGCGGGATCTCGTCGACCTCGGCCGCGGCGGCCCAGGACATCGGCTGCTGGTGCAAGGGAATGGCGATGACCTCGTCGCCCACGATCCTGAGCGCCTCGGTCTGCATGGCCAGGCGCTTGTCGCGGTCGAGTTCGACGCTCGCCTTCTGCACCAGCGCGTCGATCTCCGGATACGACCAGTCGCCCCAGTTGAACACGCCCGCATTGCCGTCGCGCGAGTGGATGATCTGGATCAGCGGGCTGTAGCTGTCGAGCATCGGCAGCGTCGCCCAGCCCAGCGTCCAGACATCGGCCTTGGCGCCGGTGCGCTTGGGCGTCTGCACCGGGCGCGGCGCGCACGAAGTGTCGCGCGATGGACTCACTTCGGCACAATCTTCGCTGCGGCCTTGCGCCCCCTGCCGGCTTTCGGGCAGGAAGAACCACCCTCCGGACAGGAACGATCGATTGACGATGCACCGCCTCTATCACCTGCCGCTCTCGCCCTTCTGCCGCAAGATCCGGCTGGTGCTCGCCGAAAAGCGCATCGAGGCCGAACTGATCGAGGAGCGGCCCTGGGACCGCCGGCTCGACTTCCTGCGCCTCAACCCCGCGGGCGCGGTGCCCGTTCTGGTGACCGACCGCGGCCGGGCGCTGTCCGATTCGGCGGCGATCTTCGAGTATCTCGAGGAGACGGTGCCCGAACCCCCGCTGCTGCCGCAGGACGCGCTGGCCCGCGCCGAGGTGCGCCGGCTGGTGGCCTGGTTCGACGACAAGTTCAACCGCGAGGTCACGCAGAACCTGGTGTTCGAGCGGATCACCAAGCGGATCGCCAAGCTCGGCTACCCCGACGGCGCCTGCCTCAAGGCCGGCAGCCAGAACATCCGGGTTCATCTCGACTACCTCACCTTCCTGCTCGAGGGCCACAACTGGCTGGCGGGGCCGCGGATCACCATCGCTGACCTCTCTGCGGCGGCGCATCTGTCCTGCCTCGACTATTGCGGCGACGTGCCGTGGGACGCCTATCCGGCGGTGCGCGACTGGTATGCGGTGATCAAGTCCCGCCCCGGATTCCGCGGCCTGCTGGCCGACCACCTGCCGGGGCTCAAGCCGCCGCCGCACTACGCCGACCTCGATTTCTGAACGGCGGCTGACCGGCGCCCGGCGCTGCGCTAGGCTGTGCGCATGATCGCACCCGACACCCTCCGCGCCGAGCTGATTGCCGAAGCGCGCGCCTTGGGCTTCGCCGATGTCGGCATCACCCGCCCTGACGCCGTGGCGGCGGCGGGTGCGCGGCTGCGCGACTGGGTGGCGGCGGGCTGCCATGGCGAGATGGGCTGGATGGCCGACCGGATCGACTGGCGCGCCGATCCCGCGGCGCTCTGGCCCGGCGCGCGCTCGGTGGTGATGCTGGCCGACGCCTATACCCCGCCCGCCGACCCGCTGGCCGTGCTGGCCCGGCCTGACTGCGCAGCGATCAGCGTCTACGCCCAGGGGGTCGATTATCACGACGTGGTCAAGAAGCGGCTCAAGCGGCTGGGGCGCTGGCTGCTCGACCGGGCGGGCGGCGAGATCAAGGTGTTCGTCGACACCGCCCCGGTGATGGAAAAGCCGCTGGGCCAGGCGGCGGGGCTGGGCTGGCAGGGCAAGCACACCAATCTGGTGTCGCGCCGGGCGGGGTCGTGGTTCTTCCTCGGCGCGATCTTCACGACGCTGGAGCTGACCGCCGACGCGCCCGAGACGGACCATTGCGGCGGCTGCCGGCGCTGCCTCGACATCTGCCCGACGGGGGCGTTCCCGGCGCCCTACCGGCTGGATGCGCGGCGCTGCATCAGCTACCTGACCATCGAGCTGAAGGGCCCGATCCCGCGCGATCTGCGGCCGCTGATCGGTAACCGCATCTATGGCTGCGACGACTGCCTGGCGGTCTGCCCCTGGAACAAGTTCGCCGCCGCTGCCAACGCCGCCTACCGTGCCCGGCCCGAGGCGGCGGCGCCGCGGCTCGCGGACTTGGCCGGGCTCGACGACGCGGGCTTTCGCGAGGTGTTCGCGGGCTCGCCGATCAAGCGGATCGGGCGCGGGCGGTTCCTGCGCAACGTCGCGGTGGCGGTGGGGAATTCGGGCGAGCCGGCGTTGGTGCCGGTGGCCCGGCGGCTTGCGGGCGATGCCGATCCGCTGGTGCGGGCGCATGGGGTCTGGGCGCTGGCGCGCCTGCTGCCGCCCGACGCGCTGGCCGCCGAGGCGGCCGCCGACCCCGATCCGATGGTGGCGGGCGAGTGGGCGGCCGCGCTCAGCCGCCCGCTTCCATCCGTTGCAGGCTGAGCCGCGCCGAGGCCGCGATGTCGCCACCGGGATCGAGTTCGATCGCCATGAGAAAGGCGTCGCGCGCGGCGTTCCTTGCGCCCGCCGCCGCCTCGATCTCGCCCAGTTCCAGCCAGGCGACCGGCAGGCCGGGCGAGAGTTCGAGCGCCCAGGCGACGTCCTGGCGAGCCTCGACCAGCCGCCCCTCGCGCCGCCGGGCCGAGGCGCGCAGCATGATCCGGTCGGCGGTCGGCCCGCCGGTTTCGATCGCGGCATCGAGATCGCCCAGCGCTGCGCCATACTGGCCGGCGGCGGCGCGAAGCCGGGCGCGCATCGTCAGCGCCTCGGCGGAGCGGTCGAGCCGCAGCGCCTGCTCGGTGACGGCGAGGCCCGCCTCGATCTCCTGCAGGTCGAGGTAGAGCCCCGCCGCCTGCACCAGGATCTCGGCGCGGGTGGCATCGGGCAGATCGCCGCCGTCCGTTCCCAGCATCGCCAGCCGCCCGGCCGCGTTGCGGGTCGCGCCCAGCGCGGCCAGGGCCATCGCGCGGCAATGCTCGGCGGCGGGGCCGCCGCCGAAATTTGCCCAGTCGGCGGCCTCGGCCTCGGCGCGGCCGGGGTTTTCGGCCACCAGCGCGAGGCAGGCATCGTAATCCTCGACCGCGCCGGCCTGCCCGGCCCCGGCCACAAGTGCAGCGCCCAGAATGGCGGCTCGCGCCCCTCGCATTCGCCTTCACCTCCGCTATGCTCGGCCGCGACACTAGCCCAGGATCGGAGCCCTGCCCATGCCCCGCGAGACCCTTCTGAGCCTTGGCCACGGCTATTCGGCGCAGGCCCTCGCCCGGCGGCTGACGGCGCGCGGCTGGCGGGTGATCGGCACGACCCGCAGCGCCGCGAAATCGGAGGCGGTCCGCGCCAGCGGGGCCGAGGCGCTGGTCTGGCCGGGGGCGGAGATCGACGCGGCGCTGGATGCCGCGACCCATCTGCTGGTCTCGGCCGGGCCGGACGCGGCCGGCGACCCGGTGCTGAACGCGGCGGGCGCGGCGATCCGGGCGCGGGCCGGGCGCTTCGCCTGGGCGGGGTATCTCTCGACCACCGGGGTCTATGGCGACCGCGGCGGGGACTGGGTGGACGAGGGCTCGGACTGCCGCCCCTCGACCCGGCGCGGCCAGTGGCGGCTCGCGGCCGAGCGGGCCTGGCAGCGGCTTCACGCCGAGGCGGGGCTGGCGCTCCACATCTTTCGGCTTGCGGGGATCTACGGCCCCGGCCGCGGCCCGTTCGAGAAGGTGCGCGACGGCTCGGCGCGGCGGATCATCAAGCCGGGGCAGGTGTTCAGCCGCATCCATGTCGAGGACATCGCGACGGTGCTGGAAGCCTCGATCGCGCGGCCGCGGCCCGGCGCGGTCTATAATGTCTGCGACGACGAGGCCGCACCCCCCGAGGACGTGATCGGCCATGCCGCCCGACTGCTGGGCCTGCCGCTGCCCGAGGCGGTGGCCTATGACGAGGCCGAGATGACGCCCATGGCGCGCAGCTTCTATGCCGAATCGAAGCGGGTCGCGAACCGGCTGATGCATGAGGAACTGGGGGTGCGGCTGGCTTATCCCACCTATCGCGAGGGGCTGGCGGCGCTGCTGGCCGCGGAGCGGGCGGGCTTTCACGCGTGAAAGCATAGTCAAGTTATTGAATATAAATAAAATTTATAATTTTCGTTTGATTTCTTGCGAACACGGTTGTGCCGTGGAGGGGACTGGCTTGGCGCAGTCGCGGGCTTGACCCGGGGCCTTGCGGAATCCGGGGGTTGTGCGGTGTGCATCGGGGCCCCGGCTCGGGGGCCGGGGCAGCGGTGAAACGGAGGCCGGGGTGGTGGTAATGCGGGGGCCGGGGTGGCGGTGACGCCGAGTCTGGTCGTCGGTGGTGCGGGTCAGCCCTCGTAGGTCACGCGCGCCGGGCCCGCTTCCATCTCGCCGGCCGCGCGGTCGAGGCGCAGATGCGCGAGGCCGCGCCCGCCCTGCTGGCTGTAGAGCGTGCCGGCGGGCTTGCCGCCCGCCGTGATCGGCGTGCCCGGCGGCGCCGTGCCGTCGACACGCACCGGGACGAGGCGCTTCTTCAACTCGGTCTTGTGCTTCATGCGGGCGGTGATCTCCTGCCCGACATAGCAACCCTTGCGGAAATCGACGCCGTTCAGGCGCTCGAAGCCGGCTTCGAGGATGTAGGTGTCGTCGGGGATCAGCTCGATGCCGGTGGCGGGCACCTGATGCGCGATCCGGAGCGCGAGGTAGTCGCCGGGCGTGGCGGGGGCGACGGCATCGAGCGCGGGCGCGGGCGCGTAGAGCCGCCAGCCGAGTTCGGGCAGGCGCGGATCGGGCAGCGCGCTGTCGGGCGGCGGTCCCTCGCCCCAGATCAGGGCGACGGCGAGGCCGGGTTCGGCCTCGATGCGCGCGTCGCGGCGCAGGCAATACATCCTGAGCCGGGCGGCAAGCGCATCGGCGCGCCCGGCCGCGACGTCGATCAGGATCGCGTCGCCCGCCGCGACGAGGAAGAAGTCGAACAGATACTTGCCCTGCGGCGAGAGCAGCGCGGCATAGACCGCCCGGCCGGGCGCGAGGCGCGCGACATCGTTGGACACGACGCCTTGCAGCACCGCGCGCGCATCCGCCCCGGTCATGCGCAGCACGCGGCGGTCGTGGTCGATGAAGCCCTTGAGCTTCGGCATGTCGTTCTCCCGATGGCGATGAGGGGAATATAGGGGCGCGATGGCGCGGGGCCCAAGGGCCGAGTGCGCCGGGGCGTTCGGGGCGCGCGCGCCGCGGGCAACCCGGCGCGGGCGGGGCGGCGCGGTCAGCCCGGCGCGG
>JAVVFE010000091.1:0-2250 GCA_032251175.1 Thermohalobaculum sp. | reverse complement strand
GCGCGCGCCGCGGGCAACCCGGCGCGGGCGGGGCGGCGCGGTCAGCCCGGCGCGGGCGGGGCGGCGAAAGCGGATGCACAACCGGGCGGGACGGCGGTATACCGCCTGAAAACCGGATGGGGACGAGATGACGCTGCCCGACCAGACCGCGCGGACCGAGGGGCGGGCGCCCCTGGGCCTGATCGCTTTCCTCGCGCTGATGACCTCGGTCGTCGCGATGACGATCGATGCCGTGCTGCCGGCGCTCGATGCGATGGCGGCCGACCTGGCGTTTGCGCACGCGAACGACCGGCAACTGGTGATCATGCTGGTGTTCGCCGGGCTCGGCCTTGCGCAACTGGTGTTCGGGCCGCTGGCGGATGCGGTCGGGCGCAAGCGGGCGACGCTGATCGGCTGGGCGATCTACCTGATCGGCACGGCGATGGGCCTTGCCGCCACCAGCCCCGAGATGCTGCTGGCCGGGCGCTTCCTGCAGGGCGTCGGCGCAGGCGGGCCGCGGGTGGTGGCGGTGGCGATCGTGCGCGACCTCTATTCCGGGCGGCCGATGGCGCGGGTGCTGTCGATGGTGATGACGGTGTTCATGCTGGTGCCGATGCTGGCGCCGCTGCTGGGCCAGGGGATCGAGGCGCTGGCCGGCTGGCGGGCGATCTTCGGGCTTTATCTCGCGCTCGCGCTGGTGTCGGCCGGCTGGTATCTGGCACTGGTGCCCGAGACGCTCGACCCCGCCCGGCGGCGCGCCTTCCGGCCGCGCGTGCTGGCGGCGGCGTTCCGCGAGGTGGTGACGACGCGCCAGACGGTGATCGCAATCCTGGCGATCATCGCGGTGTTCGGCAGCTTCGTGAGCTATCTGGCGACCGCGCAGCAGGTGATGGAGGAGCTGTATGGCCTCGGGCCGCTGTTCCCGCTGGCCTTTTCGGGCCTCGCGCTGGTGTTCGCGGCGGGCAGCGTGCTGAACGGGCGCCTCGTGATGCGGATCGGCATGCAGCGTCTGGCGCGTCGCGCGCTGTGGGCGATGACGGCGGCCGCGCTGGCCGGGACGGCGCTGGCCTGGGCGCATGCGGGCGTGCCGCCATTCTGGGGGTTCATGGCGGTGCTGGGGCCGATCTTCGTCTGTGTCGCGGTGCTGTTCGCCAATCTGAACGCGCTGGCGATCCAGCCGCTGGGGCATATCGCGGGGACGGCGTCGTCGGTGATCCTCGCGGGGTCGACGCTCGGGGCGGCAGGGATCGGGGCCATCATTGCGCAGAGCTATGACGGTTCGGTCACGCCGCTGTTCGCGGGCTTTGCCGGGCTGGGGCTGGCGGGGGCGTGCCTGATGACCTTCGGTGGCAGGATGGAGGAGGGCGGATGAGAGCGCCGGTCTCGGTCGTGATCCCGACGCTGGACGTGGCCGGGCGGATCGGGCCCTGCCTTGCGCGGCTGATGCCGGGGGTGTCGAGCGGGCTGGTGCGCGAGCTGATCCTGGCCGATGGCGGCTCGACCGACGCGATCGGCGAGCTGGCCGAGGCGGTCGGGGCGCGGCTGGTGCGCGCGCCGCGCGGGCGGGGGCGCCAGCTTGCGGCCGGGTGTGCGGCCGCGCGGGGGGACTGGCTGATGGTGCTGCATGCCGACACCCTGCTGCCCGCGGGCTGGGAGGAGACAGTGCGCGCGCATCTGGCCGACCATCCCGGGCAGGCGGGGTATTTCGGGTTGGCCTTCGACGCGGCGGGGTTCGGTGCGGCCTGGGTCGGCGCCTGGGCCAACCTGCGCGCGGCGGTCTTTGCGCTGCCCTATGGCGATCAGGGGCTGGTGCTGCCGGTGGACCTTTATCGCGCGGCGGGGGGCTTTCCCGAGGTCGCGCTGATGGAGGATGTGGCGCTGGTGCGCCGGATCGGGCGGCGGCGGCTGCGGCGCCTGCCGGGGCGGGTGGTGACCTCGGCCGCGCGCTACCAGGCCGAGGGCTGGCTGCGGCGCGGCGCGCGCAATCTGGTGACGCTGGGCCTGTGGACGCTGGGCGTTCCGCCCGAGCGGCTGGCGCGCTGGTATCGGGGGCGGGGATGACGGCGCCGGTGCGCCCGACGCTGGTGCTGTTCCTGAAGGAGCCGCGGCCCGGGCGGGTCAAGACGCGGCTGGGGCGCGAGATCGGCATGGGTGCCGCCGCCTGGTGGTTCCGGCATCAGACGGCGCGCCTGATCCGCGAGGTGGCGCGCGATCCGCGCTGGCGCACGGTGCTGGCGGTGGCCCCCGACGGAGCGGTGGCCGCGCGTGTCT
>JAVVFE010000090.1:0-9666 GCA_032251175.1 Thermohalobaculum sp. | reverse complement strand
ATCGAATCGGGGCTGTCGTTCCTGGGCCTCGGCGATCCCAACGTGATGAGCTGGGGTTTCCAGGTCGGCGCCGGGCGCAGCGTGCTGCGCCGGGCGTGGTGGATCTGCACCTTCCCCGGCATCGCCATCCTGCTGACGGTGCTGGCGATCAACCTGGTGGGCGAGGGGCTGAACGACGCGCTGAACCCGCGGCTGAGGGAGCGCAAGGGATGAGCGCGCCGCTGATCGACATCCGCGGCCTGCATGTCAGCCTGCCGCCGGGATCGGACCGCCCCTATGCGGTCGAAGACCTGTCGATGACGCTGGCGCCCGGCGAGATCGTCTGCGTGGTTGGCGAATCGGGTTCGGGCAAGTCGCTGACCGCGCGCGCGATGATGGGCCTGTTGCCCGAGCCGCGGGTGCGCGCGTCCGCGGGCCAGATCCTGTTCGCCGGGCAGGACCTGCTGACCCTGACGCGGACCGAGCGGCGGCGGCTGTGCGGCGAGCAGTTGTCGATGGTGTTCCAGGAACCGATGACGGCGCTGAACCCGCTGATGACGGTGGGCCGCCAGATCGAGGAGGTGCTGATCGTCCACAGCCGGGCCGGCCCGGCCGAGCGGCGCGAGCGGATCCTCGCGCTGCTGGCCGAGGTGCAGTTGCCCGATCCCGCGCGGATCATGGCGGCCTACCCGCACCAGTTGTCGGGCGGCCAGCGCCAGCGGGCGATGATCGCCATGGCGCTGATCATGGACCCCAAGGTGCTGGTGGCCGACGAGCCCACCACCGCGCTCGACGTGACCACGCAGGCGCAGATCCTGCGGCTGATCCGCGAGCTTCAGGACCGCCACGGCACGGGGGTGATGTTCATCACCCATGATTTCGGCGTGGTGGCCGAGATCGCCCACCGCATCGTGGTGATGCAGCACGGGCGCGTGGTCGAGGCCGGCCCCGCCGACCAGATCCTGAACCGCCCCGAGGCGCCCTATACCCGCGCGCTGATCCGCGCCATCCCCAGCCTGACGCCGCGCCCGCGCGCACGGGCCGAGGCGCGGACGCTGTTGAGCGTCAATGGGCTGACCAAGACCTACCGGATGGGCGGCTGGCCCGGCAAGACGCGCGAGGTTCATGCCGTGCGCGCGGTCGACTTCACGCTGAAGCGCGGCGAGACGCTGGGGATCGTGGGCGAATCGGGCTCGGGCAAGTCGACCGTCGCGCGGATGCTGGTGCGGCTGGTGCAGCCCGATGCGGGGGTGATCGACCTCGACGGCATCGACCTTGCGGGGCTGTCGAAGGGCGCGCTCAAGCCCTATCGGCGGCGGGTGCAGATGGTGTTCCAGGACCCCTATGCCTCGCTGAACCCGCGCCGGCGGGTGGGCGACATCATCGCCGAGGGGCCGGTGACGCAAGGCGTGAGCCATGCCGCAGCCCAGGCGCGGGCGCGCGAGCTGCTGGGGCTGGTGGGGCTGAAGCCCGAGATGGCCGCGCGCTATCCGCACGAGTTTTCGGGCGGGCAGCGCCAGCGCATCGGGCTTGCCCGCGCGCTCGCCATGGACCCCGAGGTGCTGGTTGCGGACGAGCCGGTCTCGGCGCTCGACGTCTCGGTGCAGGCGCAGGTGCTGGACCTGCTGACCGAGATCCGCGCGCGGCTGGGGCTGAGCGTGGTGTTCATCACCCACGACCTGCGGGTGGCGGCGCAGGTCTGCGACACCATCGCGGTGATGTCGCAGGGCGAGATCGTCGAGCACGGGCCGGTGGCCGAGGTGTTTGCCGCCCCCGCCCATCCCTACACGCGCGAACTGCTGGCCTCGATCCCGGGGCGGGACTGGCGCGTCCCCGATCTGGCCGAGGAGGTTGCCCAATGAGCGACGCACAGGACTGGGGCGCGATCCTTGCCGCCCAAGGGGTGCCCGGGACGGTGATCGAGGGCGCCCGCGCCATGGCCGCGCGCCATGCCGGCGTCGCGGCGGGGCTGGAACAGGACCCGTTCGAGGCGGCCGATCCCACGACCTTCGCCGCCGCCCTGGGGGCGCTGGCCGAGGGGCCGGCAATCGGCGGTGGGGCTATGCCCGCGCCCGCCCCCCCTGCCACGGCCGATGCGACGCTGGGCGCGGGGGTCGAGCAGATCGCGGCGCTGCTGCGAGGCGGCGCGGTCTCGGCGGTGGAACTGGCCGAGCGGCATCTGGCGGCGCTGGAGCGCGCGGGCGCGCTGCTGAACGCGGTCGCCCGGCTCGAGCCCGAGGCGGCGCTGGCGCAGGCCCGCGCGGTCGATGCGGCGCGCGCGCGCGGGGGTGCGATGGGGCCGCTCGCCGGCGTGCCGATGGCGCACAAGGACCTCTACGCCCGGCAGGGCTGGGTGCTGGAGGCCGGAAGCCGCATCCTCAAGGGCCATGTGGCGGGCGCCACCGGGGCGGCGATCCGGGCGCTTGACGCCGCGGGGGCGGTCGATCTGGGGCGGCTCAACACGGTCGAATTCGCGTTGGGGCCGGACGGGCGCAATGCCCATACCGGGCCGGTGAAAAACCCGTGGAACCCGGCGCATCTGCCGGGCGGCTCGTCCGCGGGCTCGGCCGCGTCGGTGGCGGCGGGGGCGGTGCCGGCGGCGCTGGGCTCGGACACCGGCGGGTCGATCCGCCTGCCTGCCGGCGCCTGCGGGCTTGTCGGGCTGAAACCCACGGCCGGGCTGGTCGGGCGCTCGGGCGTGTTTCCGCTGTCGGGCTCGCTCGACACGGTGGGGCCGCTGTGCCGCAGCGTGCGCGATGCGGCGCTGCTGACGCAGGTGATGGCCGGGCATGATCCAGCCGACCCGCAATCGGTGCGCCGCCCGGGCGTGGACCTGTTGGCGGGGATCGAGGACGGGCTGGCGGGCCTGAGGATCGGCGTGGCCGAGGCGTATTTCTTCGACCCGCTGGCGCCCGCGATGGCAGCGCAGGTCGAGGGCGCGGCGCGGCTGATGGCGGCCGAGGGGGCGCGGGTTTCGCGCGTCGCGCTGCCGGGGATCGAGCTTGCCAACCGCCTGAACGTGCTGCTGATCAATGTCGAGGCGGCAGCGCAGCACCGGGCGTGGCTGGCGACCCGGGCTGCCGACTACGGGCCCGAGACGCTGGGGCGGATGATCGCGGGGCTGTTCGTGCCGGCGGGCGCGTATCTCGCGGCGCTGGGGCGGCGGGCAGAATTGCTGCGCGCGGCACTCGATGGGCCGTTTGCGGAGGTCGACGCGATCCTGACCCCGGTCTGGCCGTTCGAGCCGCCGCCGATTGCCGCCGATGCCGGCGCGCCGGGGGTGCGGGCCGAGGACATCGGGCACTGCACCCGGCCGTTCAACTTCCTGGGCCTGCCCGCCGTGACGCTGCCCTGCGGGCTCAGCGCGAACGGCCTGCCGGTGGGCTTCCAGCTTGTCGGGCGCCCCTTTGCCGAGGCCACGATCCTGCGCGCCGCGCGCGGCTATGAGCGGGCGCGGCGCTTCCTTGAGGAGCACCGGCCCGCGGTCACGGTCTGACCCCTCCTCAGCCCGGCATGGCGAAGGGGGCGGGGTCGAGGAAGCGGCGGACGACATTTTCCATCATCCGCGAGACCGGGTTGTCGAAGCCGTTGTGCGGCAGGCTGCCGCAGAAGGTGATCGAGCCGGTCGCGAACACCGCGCCGCCGGCGGGGGTCTCGTAGAACACGATCTCGGCGCGAATCAGGTCGCGCGCGGGCTCGCCCGGCAGGGTCACGAGATGGGTGAGCTGCTCCTCGTGGACCAGCACGAAGCGGTCGGAATGCCCCTCGGACCGGGCAAGGATCAGGGCGTGATCGGGCGTGCCGAGGCGGGTATCGGCGCGGTCAAGCTCGAACCCGGCGGCCCCCCCGCCCGACAGGCCGAAATCGCCCAGCACCGGGCCCGGCACGCCGGCGAAAATCCAGGCGGCGCGGGGGTCGCGGGCGGCGGGCGCGAGGCGGTAGTGCGAGCCCTCGAACGTGCCCTGGGCCGAGAAGCCCACCCCCGCCACCGATTGCGGCGGGCGCCCCTGGCGGCGCCACAACCCGCCATAGGCGCCGTCGAAGGCGTTGAAATACTCGCCGGGTTCCGAGGCCCAGGCGCGGATGCCGCCCTCGCCGCGACGGATCTCGATGGCCTGCGGCATCTCCGGATGGCGCGCGACGCGCCAGTAGAAGCCGTTGCCGCCCAGATAGCAGAACCGCCCGCCGGCGTTGCGGTAGGCGATCAGCGCGTCGAGCGTCTCGCCGGTGTGGTATTCGGGGTGGGTCGTGGTCAGCACCGCGCGGTAGTCGGCGATCGCGGCCGGCCCCTCGGCGTCGAGGTCGTGGTCGGTGATCACGTCGAAGGCGATGCCCTTGGCATCCAGCCACGCCAGCAGATGCGTGTCGGCCGAGAAGTGCCGCAGGCCCGAGCCGGCAAGGTCCACCTGGTTGAGATAGCCGGGCCGCAACGTCATCAGCGGGCGCAGATGCGTCGAGTGGCAGATGCCGCTGCCATCCGAATGGGTGTTGTAGGTCGAAAGCCCGTATTCGCGGTGATCGGACGGGAAATGCCGCCCCATCCCCAGCCTGGCCGCATGGTCGCGGTAGGCGTCGTTGAAGTCGGGCCGGTCGAAATTGCCATACACCACATAGGTGAAGGTCGGGATCAGCACGCAGAGATCGGCGCCGCGCCGGCCGCGGGGGGCGGGCACGAAGAACGGGATGGTGTCGGTTTCGGCCCCGCAGGTCAGGCGCATGCCGTAGACGCCGCTTTTCAGATCCGCAGGCACGGTGAAGGTGAAGTCGGTCTGCCACCCGCAATCGGCGAGGTCGGTGTCGTGGAAATGGATCGCGCCATATTGGTCGGGCGCGTGGCGCCAGCACATCTCGCGCCCGGTCCAGTTCGCGCCGGTCATGCCGCGCGCGGGCAGGTTGACGAGGCGGCCGTCGAGCCCGTTCGGCCCGGTGTCGCGGATCGTGGTGGTCGGGATGTCGCGGCTGAAATCCCAGCGCGCGATCACGCCGAGCGCGGCGGTATCGCCCGACAGCCCGCCCCCGGGCAGACCCGACAGGATCGCCGGCGCCTCGATCTTGCCGTTGAAATGCTGCACCGAGCGGCCGGTGCCATCGACCCCGAGCGCCGCGATATGCCAGCGGGGCGCGAGCGGCAGGGGTCCGGGCGCGATGGCGCCCGCGGCATGCGCGACCTCGGGGCGGCCGAAGGGGGGGTGCAGCGCCTCCTGCCCCACCTCGACCGCGCCGGTCGCGGGGTCGAGGCTCGCGCGGATGCGGGCCCATTGCCGGGTGGCGAGGGGGCGGCCGGTCGAGACGACCACGGGCGCCTGCCCCGCCCGCCCGATGCGGACCATCGCCGCCCCCGTGGCGTCGAGCCCGAGCGCCACCCCCGCCCCGGTCACCGGGTCGAAGGCCGAGAGCACCGCCTGCGCACCCCGTCCCGGCAGGGTCGGCCAGACGATGGCCTCGAAGGTCAGCGGCCCGTCGGCCTGCGCGCCCGCCTCGATCACCGCCATCGAGCCGATATCGTGGGTCTGGATGCGCGAGGGGAAGCGGCCCGAAAAGACGGCGCCCAGGTCCTGCTCGATCCGCCCCGGCCCGGCCGGGTTGGGGTCGCCGCAGACGATGCGCACGAGCCGCGCCTCGTATGGCACCGCGCCCGAGGACGAGATGCGGAAGGCGATGTCCTCGCCCGCGCGGGCGGAGAGGCGGTCGGTGTAGCCGGTGAGCGGGATCATGCTATCCTCGGGCAGCCAGTCGTGAGTTGACGCGCGATCATTGCCCGCCGGGCGGCGCGCCGCAAGGAAAGCCGCCCGCCGATGCGCAATCAGCCGCAGCCCGACCCGATGCCCGCCCGCGGGGCCGAGACCGGAGCAGGCTGGCACGAACTGGCGCTGATCGGCGTGATCGGGCTGCTGTGGGGGCTGAACTGGCCCGCGGTGAAGACCATCCTGTCCGAGGTCGAGCCCTGGACCCTGCGCGCCGTGGCGCTGACGGCGGGGACGCTGTGCCTGGGCGCCATCGCCGCCGCCCGGGGCGAGCGGCTGGTGCCGCCACGCGGCGAGGCAGGCCGGCTGGTGGCGGCGGGGCTGTTCACGGTGTTCGGCTTCAACCTGCTGACCGCCTTCGGGCAATTGCTGACCGAAACCTCGAAGGCCGCGATCATTGCCTTCACCATGCCGGTCTGGGCGGCGATCCTGTCGGCGGCGCTGCTGGGCGAGCGGATCGGGCCGCGGCGGGCGGCGGCGATCGCGCTGGGGATGGCGGCATTGGGGCTGCTGGTGGCCGAGGACCCGGGCGGGCTGGTGGCCGCGCCCGCGGGGCCGCTGTTCATGCTGGGGGCGGCGCTGTCCTGGGCGGTCGGCACCGTGCTGCTGAAGGGCGCCGCACCCGGCATGGGGCCGATCGCGCGGACGACATGGCTGGTGGGCGTGGCGGCGGTGCCCGCGACCATCGGCGCGCTGGCGGCCGAGCGGCCGTGGGAGGCGGCGCTGCCCTCGGCCGCGGTGCTGTGGGTGCTGGCCTTCCACATCGCCGGGCCGATGGTCGCCTGCCACGCCGCCTGGGTGGTGCTGGTCGGGCGGCTGCCGGTCACGCTCGCCGCCATCGGCACTCTGCTGATCCCGGTGGTGGGGGTGATCGCGGCGGGGCTGCTGCTGGGCGATGCGGTCGGGCCGCTGAGGCTGGCAGCACTCGGCGCCGTGGCAGGGGCGGTGCTGCTGGCGGTCCGGCGCTGAGCGCGGGGGGCGCGCGGACGTCGGATCGGCCGTGGGGCGGAGCGATGGCGTGGTGCGGTGCGGTGGCGCAAATAACGTGAAATATATGGTTATTAAATCAATATTCGATATGAGTTGTTGAATCGCCATCTGCAGCCCATCTTTTCGTGAATAGGGCGGCGCGCGGTCGCCATGCCCTGCATTGCGCGAGGTCAGACGATGCCCAGGATCCATGTGCTGCACGAAAACCCTGACTGGCTGCCGCCGCTCGCGGCCGCGCTCGACGGCATCGGCGCCGACTGGGAGGACTGGTTCCTGGTCGAGCGCGCCATCGACCTGACCGCGCCGCCGCCCGAGGGCGTGTTCTACAACCGCATGAGCGCCTCCTCGCACACCCGCGGGCACCGCTTTTCGGCCGAGCTGACCGCCGTGACGCTGGCCTGGCTCACGCAGCACGGGCGGCGGGTGGTGAACGGGCCGGGGGCGCTGGATCTCGAGATCAGCAAGGTGCGGCAATACGCGACGCTCGCGCGCGCCGGCGTGGCGACGCCGCGCACGGTCGCAGTGGTGGGCAGGGGCGGGCTGGTCGATGCGGCGCGCGCGGCCTTCGGCACGGGACGCTTCATCCTCAAGCCCAACCGCGGCGGCAAGGGGCTGGGCGTGCGGCTGTTCGAGAACCCGGACGCGCTGGCAGCCCACGTCGCCTCGGCGGCCTATGACGAGCCGCTCGACGGCGTGCATCTGTTGCAGGCCCATGTCGCGACGGCCGAGCCGATCATCACCCGCGCCGAGTTCGTCGGCGGGCGGTTTCTCTACGCCGTCGAGGTCGACACCTCGGGCGGGTTCGAGCTGTGCCCGGCGGATGTCTGCGAGGTGCCCGGCGCGGCGCGCCCGGCCTTCCGGGTGATCGAATCGATCGACCCCGGGCTGAAGGCGCGGCTCGAGCGCTTCCTGCGGCTGGCAGATATCGAGATCGCCGGCATCGAGTTCGCCACCGGCCGCGATGGCGTGGCGCTGGTCTATGATGTGAACACCAACACCAATTACAACGCCAACGCCGAGGCTGCCGCTGACATCAAGCTCACAGGCATGCGCGCCATCGCCGAATTTCTGCACCGGGAACTGGACAAGCAGGCCCGAGAGGCTGCTTGATGCGATCACCCGCAGATGATGACAGGTGATCTATGGCACGCGTGCGCAGCATCCCTTCGGCCGAGCTTCCGGCCGATCTGGCGAAGACCTACGAGGACTTCGCCTCGGGCTATGGCCCCTTCCGCAACCAGGCGGCGGTGTTCGCCCATGTCCCCCCGGCGCTGAAGCATCTGATGGGGATGCTGATGGAGCTGAGGGCCGCGAACACCGTGCCCAAGCGTTATCTCGAGATCGCCATCGTGGTGGTCTCGAAGCTGAACGAGTGCGACTACTGCGTCGCCCATCACAAGCCCTTCCTGGCGGTCGAGGGCCTGGCGCCCGACGCGATCGACGGGCTGCTGGACTGGCAGACCGCGCCGGGCCTGACCGAGGTCGACCGGCTGGTGGCCGAGTTCGCCGAGAAGGTCTGGACCGACCCGCACCGGCTGCGCGACGAATTGTTCGAGCGCATGCGCGTGCATTTCACCGAGGCGCAGATCGTCGAGCTGACCCTGCGCACCACGCTGTGCGGCTTCTTCAACAAGTTCAACGATGCCCTGCAGATCGAGGAGGAGGTCGAGGCCACCGCGCGCGTCGCGGCGCTGGGCGCATGACGCGCGCAGCCGGCCCTGCGCTCGAGGCGCGGGATTTGAGCCGGCGGTTCGGCGGCGTGGTCGCGGTCGATCGCGCCTCGCTGAGCGTGGCGCGGGGCGAGATCCTCGGCATGATCGGGCCGAACGGGGCGGGGAAATCCACCCTGTTCGACCTGCTGTCGGGCGTGCAGCGCGCCGATGAGGGCCAGGTGTTCCTGTTCGGCGAGGACGTGACGGCGCTGCCCGCCCATGCCCGGGCGCGGCGGGGGCTGACGCGCACCTTCCAGTTGGCGCGCGAGCTGGACCGGCTGACGGTGATCGAGAACCTGGTGCTGGCCGTGCCCGACCAGCCGGGCGAAACCCTGTGGCGCGCGCTGCTGCGCCCGCCCGCGGTCGCGCGGGCCGAGCGCGCGGCGATCGCCCGGGCGGGCGAGCTGCTCGAGACCGTGGGCCTGGCCGACAAGCGCCACGAGCCGGCCGCGAGGCTGTCGGGCGGGCAGAAGAAGCTGCTGGAACTGGCGCGCTGCCTGATCACCGGCGCGCCGCTGATCCTGCTGGACGAGGTCGGCGCCGGCGTCGCACCCGCGCTGCTGGACCACCTGACCGACACCATCGCGCGGATCCGGCGCGAGCACGACCGCACGCTGCTGGTGATCGAGCACAACATGGGGCTGATCGGGCGGCTGTGCGACCGGGTGGTGGTGATGGCAGGCGGGCGGCCGATTGCCGAGGGCAGCTTCGATGCGGTCTGCGCCGACCCGCGGGTGGTCGAATCCTATCTGGGGCTGGCGGCATGAGCCCGGTTTTGGAGGCGCGCGGCCTGCGGGCGGGCTATGGCGCGGTCGAGATCGTGCACGGCGTGGACCTGACCCTTGCGGCGGGCGAGATGCTGACCCTGATCGGCCCGAACGGCGCGGGGAAATCGACGCTGTTGAAGGCGCTGGCGGGGGCCGCGGGGGTGATGGGCGGCAGCGTCACGCTGATGGGACGCGACGTGACCGGCACCGATGCCGCGGGGATCGCCGCGGCGGGCGCGGCCTATGTGCCGCAGGAGCGCAACATCTTCCGCAGCCTGACGGTCGAGGAGAACCTGGGCATCGGCGGCTGGCTGGCCGGGCACGAGTTGGCCCGGCGCCGCGCGCAGGTGCTGCGGCTGCTGCCCGAGCTTGACGGCTTCTTGCGCCGGATCGCCGGGCGGCTGTCGGGCGGCGAGCGCCAGACGCTGGCGGTGGGCATGGCGCTGATGGTCGAGCCCAAGGTGCTGCTGATGG
>JAVVFE010000089.1:0-9675 GCA_032251175.1 Thermohalobaculum sp. | reverse complement strand
GGCGCCCGTGCCGGACCCGGCGCCGCTGAGCTGGCGGCTGCGCCGCCTCGTCGTCTCGACCCTGCCGCCGCGGCTCGTCACGTTGATCGCCCAGGGCAATGCGCGTCGGCATGTCGCCCTGCAAAGACTGCGCGCCAGCGGCCGCTGAGGGGCGACGGGCCCCGCCCGTTCGGGCCTCCAGCCCGGGGACGACGGCCGGGCCAGCGGCGGCGTCGGGCGACGCGCGCGCCGGTGGCAGCCGGCAGTGCGCCCCCTGCCTCGATCCCCCCCGATTCGCGGCATCGGCGCGCCAAACGGCCAAGCAGCGCCCGCGCCGGTCGGTGCCCGGCGCGCCCGGATCGCGCCTTGCCGGCAGTTTCCACCACCGCCGGATCGGGCGGACTCAACTCCCGGGCGCGCGGAATGCCACTGCACAACTTTTGGCCGTTCGCACCGATCTCCCCGGCACCACCCGCGTTGCAAATATTTCTGGTTTATTCTTGCCGAAACCTTCATGAAAACATCAAACATCCCACCTATAGTTCCCCCATCAACCCTCTTGCGCCGCAGGTCGAACGACAACAGACTGACGCTGCCGTGTGGTGTCGAGCCCGTATTCAGGCGTTTTCGTATCCTTCCAGGCCTCCGCACTCGGAAAGGGTCAGCCATGGCGCATGAACTCAAGACGACAACGGTCCGTGTCTCAAAATCATTTTGCCTGCCGGGCGTCCCGGGGCCGCTGGCCGCGGGCAGCTATGTCATCGAATGGCGGCAGCATTTCCTCGACGACGTGTCGATGCCCGAGGCCGCCGCGACCGAGGTGCATCTCCATCTCGGCGCCCAGGCCGCCGACGCGGTCGTCACCATCCCATGGGCTGCGCTGCGCACGGTGCTGCTCCACGACCGCGCGCAGCCCCAGCATCCGCACAAGGTTCCGGTCGCCGCACTCGCCGACGACCCGCTGATCCGCCTCGTGATGTCGAGCGACGGGGTCACCGACCATGCGCTGCGCCGCACCCTGCGCGCCGCCCGGATGCGCCGCGAAGGGCGCGTGGCGCTCGGCGGCGGGGCGGCGCGCACCGCAGCGGCCCAGTTCCCCGGCCACCACGGGCCGGGCACGCGCACGCCAGCGCCGCTCTGAGCCCGGCGCACCGGGGGCGGGGGCCGCCCCCGGTGAGATCCTGCCCCGCGATCCTGCCGTCAGTCCTCGAGCACGAAGGTCACCTTCATGTTGACGCGGTATTCGGAAATCCTGCCGTCCTCGACCGAAACCGTCTGATCCTGAACCCAGGCACCCTTGACGTTCTTCAGGGTTCGGGACGCGCGCTCGATCCCCTTCTCGATCGCATCGTCGAAGCTCGTGGTCGACGCCGAGGTGATTTCGGTCACACGTGCGACGCTCATGGCGGTTCTCCTCTTTTCGGATGGTCAGGCGAACCGCACTGTGCACGACACAGCGCCGGCGCGCCTTGATTCATCTCAAGGGTGTGCACTTCCGTGCGAAACCACAAGCTGCCCCGGCTCGCGCCAAAAAATCAGAAGATTCAAGTTTTCATTTTATATCAAATACTTGACCATGCTTTCACGCGTGAAAGCAGCACCACTGCCCGTCCCACCCCCCGCTGCCCGTGCGCATGGTCCTTGCAATCTGCCCCGAATGGCTGCATGTTCGGAAGGCAATGTTATCTCTATCGACCCGCTGTCTCCGTCACCGGCTTCAGTCACTCGATCTTGCTCTGACTGCGCCGGGCTGCCGCATACCGCGGGCAGCGATCTGACAAGGAGACAATCACATGGCCAAGGGCACTGTGAAGTGGTTCAATGCCACCAAGGGTTTCGGCTTCATCCAGCCCGAGGGCGGCTCGAAGGACGTGTTCGTCCACATCTCGGCGCTCGAGCGCGCGGGCATCGACCGTCTCGATGACGGCCAGAAGGTGACCTTCGACATCGAGAGCGGCCGCGACGGCCGCCAGTCGGCGGGCAACCTGCAGCTCGCGGACTGACCCAGACGACCCCGGGTGGCGCGCATGGTCGCGCCGCCCGACCCCCCCGGCCTCCGCGCCGGTCACGCCTCGAGCAGCACCAGCGCCGAGCCGTCCCACACCAGCATCACCCGATCGTCCCAACTGATCCCGCGCTCGTCGGCGCGAAAGCGGTTGGTGCGCGCGACCTTGATCCGCAGATCGGGCGTCACGCGGACATGGTAGATCGACATGTCGCCCAGATAGGCGATGTCCTCGACCCGCCCGATGATCGCGTTCTCGCCCGCGGAGGCGCCCTCCTCGGCGATCGAGATGGTGATCTTCTCGGGCCGCAGCGCGAACTCGACCGCACTGCCCAGCGGCCGCGCCGCGGCGGCGGGCGCACGCGCCATCCCGCCCGCGGCCAGCGCGACGCGCCCGCCCTCGGCCATCGTCCCCGCCAGGATGTTCACGTCGCCGATGAAATCCGCGACATAGCGCGACGCCGGCGCCTCGTAGACCTCGCGCGGCTCGCCGACCTGCGCGACCTTGCCGTCGCGCATCACCGCAAGCCGGGTCGAGACGGTCATCGCCTCCTCCTGGTCATGCGTGACGATGACGAAGGTCAGGCCCAGCGATTCCTGGATGTTCACCAGCTCGAACTGCGTGGCCTCGCGCAGCTTGCGGTCGAGCGCGCCGAGCGGCTCATCCAGCAGCAGCAGCTTGGGCTTCTTCGCCAGCGCCCGCGCCAGCGCCACCCGCTGGCGCTGCCCGCCCGAAAGCTGATCGGGCCTGCGCCGCGCGAATTTCTCGAGATGCGTCAGCGCCAGCATCTCGCCCACCCGCTCGCGGATCTGCGGGCGCGGCATCTTCTCCATCTGCAGACCGAAGGCGATGTTCTGCTCGACCGTCATGTGCGGGAACAGCGCGTAGCTCTGGAACATCATGTTCACCGGCCGCTCGTAGGGCGGGATGCGCGAGAGGTCCTCGCCGCCCAGCAGGATCTTGCCCGAATCCGGCGCCTCGAACCCCGCGAGCATCCTGAGCAACGTGGTCTTGCCGCAGCCCGAGGGACCCAGCAGCGCGAAGAACTCGCCGCGGTAGATGTCGAGCGAGACGTGATCGACCGCGACCGTATCGCCAAAGCGCTTCACGAGGTCGACGATCTTCAGATGAGGCACCGCGGCCGGATCGCGCCACGGCTTGACGGGGGTTTCGCGCTTCTCTGCAACCGCCACGGGCAGCCTCCACACACGAGGGCAAGCGCCGCCCCCGATGGGGACGGCGCGGCAGGGCGGGTTTTACGAGCCGGTCTTGATCCGCGTCCACTCGCGCGTCAGGACGCGCTGCTCGGCCGGGCCGAAGGGCGAGGTGACGTAGAGCTTCTCGACCGTCTCGGCCGAGGGGTAGATCGCCGGATCGCCGATCACGTCCTCGTTCAGCAGCGGCTGCGAGGCCTTGTTGCCGTTCGCATAATAGACGTAGTTCGACGCCTTCGCGGCCACTTCGGCGCGCATGATATAGTTGAGGAAGGCGTGCGCCTCCTCGGGATGCGGCGCGTCGGACGGGATCGCCATCTGATCGAACCACATCAGCGCCCCTTCCTTCGGGATCGCGTATTCGACCTTCACGCCGTTGTTCGCCTCGGCCGCGCGGTCGCGTGCCTGCAGCACATCGCCCGACCAGCCGACCGCGAGGCAGGCATCTCCGTCCGCCAGCGCGTTGATGTAGGGCGACGAGTTGAAGCTGGTCACCGAGGGGCGGATCTTCTCGATCAGCGCCGCCGCCTCGCGGATGTCGTCGACATTCTTCGAGTCGGGGTCCTTGCCCATGTAGTTGAGCGCCGCCGGGATCAGCTCGTCGGCCGCGTCGAGGATGTGGACACCGCAATCGGCGAACTTGGCGATGATCTCGGGGTTGAAGATCACTTCCCACGAGTCGATCGTGTCGGTGCCGAGCCGCGCCTGCACCGCATCGACATTATAGCCGATGCCGGTGGTGCCCCACATGTAGTTGATCGAATAGTCGTTGCCCGGGTCGTATTTGGCGGTGCGCGCCGCGATCCGGTCCCACATGTTCGCGAGATGCGGCAGCTTCGACTTGTCGAGCTTCTGGAACACGCCGGCCTGGATCTGGCGCTGAAGGAAGCCGCCGGTCGGCACGACCACGTCATAGCCCGACGATCCCGCGAGCATCTTGGTCTCGAGGATATCGTTCGAATCGAACACGTCGTAGACCACCTTGATCCCGGTCTCGGCGGTGAACTCGGCCAGGATTTCCTCGTCGATATAGTCGGACCAGTTGTAGACGTTGACGACCCGGTCCTGCGCGGCGGCTGGCACCGCCATCAGGAGAGCCAGCGCCGTGCCGGTGAGAAAGCGCGTCATGATTACCTCTCGCTTGCCAGATCGGGCGCTTGCCGGCCCGATTCCGCGAAAGCTTAACTGCCGCCAAGACCCGTGCAAGGTCTAATTGTCGCGGCGCGAAACGGTCTTGCAACGGGGCGCGGCGGCGCTCTAGGCTTTCACGGCGCGGGGTTCTGGTCGGCCATCGCGGGGGAGCGTGACGCGCGATGGCGGGATCGGCGGGCGGACATTCGGGCTGGGGGCGGCGGATCGCGATCCTGGTCCCGTATCTGTGGCTGATCGCGTTCTTCCTCGCGCCGTTCCTCATCGTCCTCAAGATCTCGATCAGCACCACGGCGATCGCCCAGCCGCCCTATGTGCCGGTCTGGGACTCGGTCGGCGCGGCACTGACGCATCTGGGCTCGCCCAATCTCGACAACTACCTGTTCCTGTTCGAGGACAGCCTCTACATCAACTCATACCTGAACTCGCTCAAGATCGCCGCGCTCTCGACGCTGATGGCGCTGCTGGTCGGCTACCCGATGGCCTACGGGATCGCGCGATCGTCGCGCAACTGGCGGGGCGCGCTGCTGACGCTGGTGATCCTGCCGTTCTGGACCTCGTTCCTGATCCGCGTCTACGCCTGGGTCGGAATCCTCAAGACCGAAGGGATCCTCAACTCGTTCCTGCTGTGGATCGGCGTGATCGCCGAGCCGCTGCAAATCCATTTCACGCCCACGGCGGTCTATATCGGCATCGTCTACAGCTACCTGCCCTTCATGATCCTGCCGCTCTACTCGACGCTCGAGAAGCTGGACGAGAGCCTTCTGGAAGCTGCCGCCGATCTTGGCGCGCGGCCGTTGACGACGTTCTGGAAGGTGACGCTGCCGCTCAGCCTGCCGGGCATCGCGGCCGGCTGCTTCCTGGTGTTCATCCCGGCGGTGGGCGAGTTCGTGATCCCCGAACTGCTGGGCGGGTCGTCGACGCAGATGATCGGGCGCACGCTGTGGTCCGAGTTCTTCCAGAACCGCGACTGGCCGCTGGCCTCCTCGGTCGCGGTGCTGCTGCTGATGGTGCTGGTGGTGCCGATCGTCATCTTCCAACGCTATGCGCGGCGCGAGGGGACGGGCTGATGCGCAAGGGGCCGGGGCTGTTCCTGCGATCGGCGATGGTGCTGGGGTTCGCTTTCCTCTACGCGCCGATCCTGATCCTGATGCTGTATTCCTTCAATGCCTCGAAGCTCGTGACCGTCTGGGGCGGGTTCTCGACGCGCTGGTATGTCGAGCTGTGGTCGAACGCGGCGCTGCTCGATGCCGCGCGGATTTCGGTGCTGGTGGCGGCCACGGCCTCGACGCTGGCAACCGTGCTGGGGGTGATGGCGGGCTATGCGTTGGCACGCGTGCCGAGCTTCTTCGGGCGAACGCTGTTCTCGGGAATGGTGCTGGCACCGCTGGTCATGCCCGAGGTGATCACTGGCCTGTCGCTGCTGCTCGCCTTCATCTCGATCTCGATGGACCGCGGCTTCACCACCATCGTCATCGCGCATGCGACCTTCTCGATGTGCTATGTCGCCATCGTCATCCAGGCGCGGCTGTCGGGCTTCGACCAGTCGGTCGAGGAGGCGGCCGAGGATCTGGGCGCCCGCCCCGCCACGGTGTTCCGCCGCATCACCCTGCCCCTCATCATGCCGGGCGTGATCTCGGGCTGGCTGCTCAGCTTCACGCTCTCGCTCGATGACCTGGTGATCGCCAGCTTCACCTCGGGGCCGGGCTCGACGACGCTGCCGATGAAGATCTTCTCGTCGGTCCGGCTCGGCGTGACGCCCGAGATCAACGCGATCGCCACCATCCTGATCGGGCTGGTGGCGGCCGGCACCATCATCTGGTCGCTGGCGCTGAAACGGGCCGAGGCGAACCGGGTGAAGGCTGCGGCGTAGACGGCTGCGCGGGATCAGGCGGCAAGCCGGGCGGCTTCCTCGAACACCAGCGCGTGGCGGGTTGCCAGCCGCTCGGGGTCGGTGTCGTAGCCGCCGCCGATCACGATCACCAGCGGCAGGGCGCGGCCGCGCACGGCCTCGAGCACCAACCGCTCGCGCGCCCGAAGCCCCGCCATGGTCACCGCCAGACGGCCCAGCCGGTCACCCTCCCAGACATCGACGCCGGCGTTGTAGAACACGAGCGCGGGCTGCGCGGCGGCCACCGCCTGATCGATCGCCGCCCCCAGCGCGTCGAGATACCCGGCATCGCCAGTCCGGTCGGCGAGCGCCACATCGAGGTCCGACTGCGCCTTGCGCGCCGGAAAGTTCCTGGCCGCATGCACCGACAGGCAGAACACGCCCGCATCGCCCGCAAAGATCCGCGCCGTGCCGTCGCCCTGATGCACGTCGGCGTCGATCACCAGGATGCGGCCGGCGAAGCCCTGTGCCCGCAGGTTGCGGATGGCGATGGCGACGTCGTTGAACACGCAATACCCGGCGCCGCCCTCCGGCCCGGCATGGTGCGAGCCCCCGGCCGAGTTCGCGGCGATCCCGTGCTCGAGCGCGAGCCAGGCGGCCAGCAGCGTCCCCGCCCCGGACAGCCGGGCGCGCCGCGCCACGGCCTCGGTGCCCGGCAGGCCGATGCGGCGGATCTCGGCCGCGGTCAGCCGCCCCTCGAAAACGCGCGCGACATAGCCCGGGTCATGGGCGAGCGCGATCTGCGCCGCCGTGGCCGGGGCGGGCGCAAGATAGCGGCCAGGCGCCATCAGGCCCCGGCGCAGCAGGGCCTCGCGCAAGTAGCCGTATTTCGACATCGGGAAACTGTGGCCCGGCTTCAGCGGTGCCAGATAATCCGGGTGATGGACGATGGGCAGCATGGCCGGGCGGGGGCGGTCGCGCGGCCCGGTCCTGCGGGCCGCGCGCGATCCCTCAGCGCCGGGCGTCGCCCACCATGCGCCAGGCGGCCGGCAGCAGCAGCGCCGCCAGCGCAAGCTTGAGCGCGTCGCCCGCGAGGAAGGGGTAAAGGCCCCAGTCGAGGATCGGCTTGTCCCAGCCGTAAAGCTGGCCCAGCCACAGAAGCCCCGGCGCATAGATCAGCGCGTTGCCCATCACCAGCGCCAGCGCCATCCGGCCCACGCTGCGGTCCCAGCCCGCCCGTGCCAGCACGCCGAGAAGCGCCGCCGCCATCGCGAAGCCGACCAGATAACCGCCGGTCCCGCCCAGCATGTAGGCCAGGCCCTGCGACTCGGCCGACGATCCGGTGAACACGTCGAACCCCAGCGCGCCGATCGCGAGATAGGCCAGCACGGTGCCGACGCCCAGCCGCAGCCCGTAGGCCGCGCCCACGCTCAGCACCACGAAGGTCTGCATGGTGATCGGCACCGGCCAGAACGGCACCTTGATCTTGGCCGCGATCGCCAGCGCCGCCACGCCGATGACGACCAGCAGCACCTGCTTGACGCGCAGGCCCACGCCGTCCGCGCCGGGCAGCGCCTCGGCCAGAACCCGGTTGTTCAGGGGGGATGCCATCTGTTTGTCCTCCGTCGTCTTCCGCGGTCGGCCCGGCCCTCCCGCCCGGCCGATCTATGCACTGTGGGCCGGGCGCGCGCAAGCGGCAGGCATGTCGCGGGGCGCGCCGCGCGCTCGCACGGGGCCCGAATCTGTCCCTTTCCGTTCCCGCCGGCTTGCGGCTAAACTCGGCTGCAACGCGGGGGGGTGAGACGGAGAAATCGGCTTTGGCGCAGCACGGCAAGCGCAGACGGGCGACCCAGCCCCCGCGAGCCGGCGCCAATGGCGGCGTGCGGCCCGCCGACGCCGCCGCACCGGACCTGGCCGGCGATCCACCGCCACCTGAACGGCACGACCCCGCAGCACCCACCACTGCCCGGCCCGACCAGGGCGGCGCCCCGGACCTCGCCCTCGACCTTGGCGACGACGCGGTGACACTGCTCGAGCGCGACGGGCTGGGATGGCGCGAGCTTGCGCGCGCCCCGATCGGGCCGGCGGGCGATGCGGACGGGATCGCCACGCTGCTGCAGGCCGCCGGCGCGCGCAACGACAGGCCGCCCCGCGTCGCGCTGTGGCTGCCGCCCGGCCAGGTGCTGGTGCGCCGTGCGGCCCTGCCCGGAGCGGAGGGGGCGCGACGCGAGGCCGCCGCCGCCGAGGCCGCCGCAGCGACGGGTCAGCCGGCCGCCGATCTCGCCATCGCCGTGTCTGCGCCCGAGGCCGACGGGCGCTCGGTGGTCCTGGCGGCATATCTGCAAAGCTGCGACGAGGCGCAGATGCATGCCCGGGCCTGGGGCTTCGCGCCCGTGCGGGTCTCGACCGCGGTCGAGGCGCCCGCCTTCGGTCCCGACGGCCCGGCATTCGCGGTGCGGCCCGAGGCGGCGCCCAGCGCGCCGGGCCCCCGGACCGGCGACCCCGCGCCCTGCCCTCCCGATGCGCCCACCGCCCCGGCGCCGCATGCGGCCGGTTCTGACCTCGGTTCTGGCCCCGGTTCTGACCCCGGTGCCGAACCCGCGCGCAACGCGGGCAAGGCCGACATCCCGGCCGCAGCGCCGCCCGGCGCCGGTCCGACCGGGCCGCGGAAGGCTGTGCGCCCTGCCCCGGATGCCGCGGCCCGGCGGCCCCGATGGCTCGCGCTGGCCGGGCTGGCCGCGCTGGCCGGCGTGGCGGCAGCGGCCCTCCCGAACCTGTCGGAGCATGATGGCGACACGCCCGGCGCGCGCGCGCCCGCAACTGCCGGGCACACCGCCACCGCCGGCGCCCCCGCGACCGACTCGGCGGCGACGCCGACGGTGGTTGCCGCGCCCGGGGGCCGCACGGCACCCGCCGGTCAGACCGATTCGAGCGACACCCTCGCCGCCCTGATCGAACCCGGCCGCCCGCCGAGGCCCGCGGCGCTGCGCCCCACCGCGGTCACAGGTGCGACCACGGCGCCCGACGGGCCGCCCGGGCTTGGCCCCATGACGCCGGGGGTCGAGCCACACCTCCTGCCACAGCCGCCAGCACCAGCCGCGTCGCCGGACGCGGCCGGCCTGCGTGCGGATGCAGCCGCCGCCGGCGATGCCGGGACATCGTCCGCCGGCACCGACCAGCCTGCCGGACCCGCGACGGACGCGGCGCTCTGGAAGCGGGCACCCGGGGCCGCGGGAGAGGCGGCACCAGCCCCCGACGCCAGCGCCGGCACAGCCGCGAGTGACATCGAGATGGCGGATCTTGCCCCAGGCCGGCTCGCGCCGTCCGCGAGCACCGTGCCGCAGACCCGAAACGGCGGCACGGGCGCCCCGGCAGGCACCGCTTCGCCCACGCCGCCAGCGGGCGCCGACGGCAGTCAGGGGGAACCCGCGACCGCCGCGACGGAAGGCGCGGGAACCGACGGCGCGACCGGCGATGACCCCGCCAAAGTCGCGGA
>JAVVFE010000088.1:0-9699 GCA_032251175.1 Thermohalobaculum sp. | reverse complement strand
CGGCTGGGGCACGCGCCGCATCGGCGTCGAGATGGACAACTACTACTTCTCGGCCGCGGCCTTCGCGGCGCTGGGGCGCGGCCTGCCGGATGCCCGCCTGACGGACGCAACCGCCCTGGTGAACTGGCAGCGCGCGGTCAAATCCTCTGCGGAACTGGGCTACATGCGCGAGGTTGACCAGCTGGCGAGCGGGTGCCGGTTCCGGGTGCTGACAATTATTGACGATGAGAGCAAGGAGTGTCTCGCTGCGGTCCCGGACACATCCTCGTCCGGGAAGCGGGTTGTGTGGGAGATGAGCACGCTGATCGCCCGGCGTGGCCGACCCGGCGCGATCGTCAGCGACAACGGCACCGAGTTCACGTCCTCGGCGATCCTGGCCTTCACTCAGGCGGCCGGGCTTGACTGGCGTTACATCGCGCCGGGTATGCCCGCGCAAAACACCTTCGCCGAGAGCTTCCAGGGGCGGATGCGGGACGAATGCCTCAACGAGCACCTGTTCTTCTCGATCAACTACGCCCGCGCTGTTATTGCCGGCGGGGTCGAGGACTACAACACCGCGAGGCCGCATTCGGCGATCGGCTACATGACGCCCGTTGCCTACGCCGCCGCCCTGAACCCGCATCGGGCACCGGCGCTGCGCCACCTCGAAAGCTCCGCGCCGATGCCCGTTGCTGCCGTCGCGCTCATACGCAATTCTCAACCGCGGATTCCAGCGTCCCTTGGATGAGCGATGGGGTCAGGTCACGACTACAACCACCACCGCCCACACTCCGTCCTCGGCAACATCCCGCCGGCCGAATTCGTGGCAATGAAGCGGCTGGAAATGCGCGCCGCGTAGCCCCAGAAATCAACCTGCGGACTCTCCGAAAGGCCGGAGGAAAGTCGGGGCTCAGGTCAGACCAGATAAAAATGCTCATATTCATAGGCTTATATCAAAACGTGCCGCCAAGGACCTCATTCCCCCTGGCGATGCTTTCCAGTTTCACGACAAATCAATTTGGGTGAGGTCCGTCAGACAGGCCCCCGAATGCGATCTATGCCCACGGATAGGTGCTGATGGTTGCCGGTAAGAAATTGTTATTTTTCAAATCGTTATGTCGTACTGGGGTGTAGTTCCGGACGCCCTCGAATGGGCACGCATCATTCCCACTCGATCGTCCCCGGCGGCTTCGAGGTCACGTCGTAGACCACCCGGTTGATGCCGCGCACCTCGTTGATGATGCGGCTTGCGGTGCGGCCGAGAAAGTCGTGTGGGAAGGGGAAGTAGTCGGCGGTCATCCCATCCACCGAGGTGACCGCGCGCAGCGCGCAGACATGGTCGTAGGTGCGTCCATCGCCCATCACGCCCACCGTGCGCACCGGCAGCAGCACGGCGAAGGCCTGCCAGATGGTGTCGTAGAGCCCGGCCTTGCGGATCTCGTCGAGATAGATCGTGTCGGCCTGGCGCAGGATCGCCAGCTTCTCGCGCGTGATCTCGCCGGGGCAGCGGATGGCGAGGCCGGGGCCGGGAAATGGGTGGCGGCCGACGAAGGCGGGCGGCAGGCCCAGCTCGCGGCCCAGCGCCCGGACCTCGTCCTTGAACAGCTCGCGCAGGGGCTCGACCAGCTTCAGCTTCATCCGGTCGGGCAGGCCGCCCACATTGTGGTGCGACTTGATGGTGACCGACGGCCCGCCCGAGACCGAGACCGATTCGATCACGTCGGGGTAGAGCGTCCCCTGCGCCAGGAATTCGGCGCCGCCGATTTCGCGCGCGTGCTTGTCGAACACTTCGATGAACAGCCGCCCGATGGTCTTGCGCTTGGCTTCGGGGTCGGTGACGCCGGCAAGCTCGCCCAGGAACAGGTCGGACTCGTCGGCGTGGATCAGCGGGATGTTGTAGTGGTCGCGGAACAGGGTCACGACCTCCTTGGCCTCGCCCGCCCGCATCAGTCCGGTGTCGACGAACACGCAGGTCAGCTGGTCGCCGATCGCCTCGTGGATCAGGACGGCCGCGACCGAGGAATCCACCCCGCCCGACAGGCCGCAGATCACCCGGGCCTTGCCCACCTGCGCGCGGATCCTGGCGATCGCCTCGTCGCGATAGGCGCCCATGGTCCAGTCGCCGCGGAAGCCCGCAACACCGCGGATGAAATTCGTCAGGATCTGCGCGCCCCTGGGGGTATGGACCACCTCGGGGTGGAACATCACGCCGTAGAAGCGCCGGGCGGGATCGGCGAGGATGGCGAAGGGGGCATTCGGCGAGGCGCCCTGGACGTGGAAGCCCGGCGGCAGGGCGGTCACCCGGTCGCCATGGCTCATCCAGACCTCGGTCTCCTCGCCCGGGCCTGCGACGCCGGCCATCAGCGCCGAGGCCTCGGCCATCTTCACGAAGGCGCGGCCGAACTCGCGATGGTGCCCGCCCTCGGCGCGACCGCCAAGCTGGTGGACCATCACCATCTGGCCATAGCAGATGCCAAGCACGGGCACGCCAAGCTCGAACACCTTCTGCGGTGCGCGCGGGCTGCCCGCGTCCTCGACCGACGCCGGGCCGCCCGACAGGATGACCGCCTTGGGCGAAAGCCGTTCGATCAGCGCATCATCGACCAGGTTGAACGGGTGGATCTCGCAATAGACCCCCGCCTCGCGCAGGCGCCGGGCGATCAGTTGCGTCACTTGGCTGCCGAAATCGACGATCAGGCAGGTCTCGTGCTGGGGGGTGGCGGTCATGGGGCCTCGGTCGTTGCGGCGTCGCCCGGAATTCGGGCCATTCCATAGCCCGCGGGCGGCGCCCTGTCACCTGCCGCGCAGGCCCGATGTCGCCTTTCGGCGCGGGATGGCCGAAAACATCCGGTCAGGCGCGCCCGCCCCGGGCCATTCAGGGAGGGACGAGGCGACGGCTGCCGGCGCAGCGGCGCAGGGGGCGGCCCGAAGGAGCAAGCGATGAGCATGATCGGCGCGGACCAGGACGAGGCGGGCGCGCGGCGCGGCCGCCGGGGCACCGGCGGGGGCGCGGCACGCCGCGCCGAGCGCACGGCGCCTCGGCTCGAGGTTGCGCGCTACATCGAGCGCAACATCCCGAACTTCGAGATCCTGACCCCCGAGGCGATCGAGATCATCGAGGCGAACGCCGAGACGGTGCTCGAGGAGATCGGCGTCAACTTCGTCGAGAACCCCGAGGCGCTGCGGCGCTGGCGCGAGGCGGGCGCCGATGTCCGCGGCGAGCGGGTGCATATCCCCCGCGGCCTTGCCCGCGCGCTGTGCAAGACCGCGCCCTCGCGCTACACCCAGCACGCGCGCAACCCGGAACGCTCGGTCGAGATCGGCGGCAAGTCGCTGGTGCTGGCGCCGGTCTACGGGCCGCCCTTCCTGCGCGACCGCGACGGCGGGCGGCGCTATGCGACGATGGAAGATTTCCGCACCTTCGTGAAGCTCGGCTACATGTCGAAATGGCTGCACCACTCGGGAGGCACGGTCTGCGAGCCGACCGACGTCGCCGTCAACAAGCGCCATCTGGACATGCTCTATGCGCACATGTCGCTGAGCGACAAACCCTATATGGGCTCGGTCACCGCGCCCGAGCGCGCCGCCGATTCGGTGGCGATGTCCGAGATCCTGTTCGGGCGCGAGTTCGTCGCCGAGAACACCGTGATGACCTCGCTCGTCAACATCAACTCGCCGCTGACGTTCGACGGCATCATGATGGGCGCGCTGGAAACCTATGCCGCGGCCAATCAGGCCTCGATCGTCTCGCCCTTCATCGTCGGCGGCGCGATGGCCCCCGTATCAGTCGCCGGCACGCTGACCCAGGTGCTGGCCGAGGTGCTGGCGGGCGTCGCCTATTCCCAGCTTGTCCGCAAGGGCTCGCCGGTGATCTTCGGCGCCTTCGTGACCTCGATCGACATGAACTCGGGCGCGCCCACCTTCGGCACGCCCGAGGCGTCGAAGATCCTGTGGGGCGCGGGGCAGCTTGCGCGGCGGATGAACCTGCCGTTCCGCTCGGGTGGCGGGCTCTGCGGCTCGAAGCTGCCGGACGCGCAGGCGGCCTACGAGAGCGCGAACACGCTGAACGCAGCCCTTCTGGGCGGCGTCAACTTCATGCTTCATGCCTGCGGCTGGCTGGAAGGCGGGCTGGTGGCGTCGCCCGAAAAATTCGTGATGGATGCCGACCAGCTTGGCGTCCTGCATTCCATCGCCGCCGGCATCGACATCTCGGAGAACGGCCAGGCGATGGATGCGATCCGCGAGGTGGGCCCCGGCGGGCATTACCTCGGTTGCGCGCACACCCAGGCGAATTTCAAGGAAGCCTTCTGGCGCACCCAACTGCTCGACTACAAGCCGTTCGAGCAATGGTCGGACGAGGGCGGCGCCGACACCTTCGAGCTGGCCTCGCGCCGCGTGAAGCGGATGCTGGACGAATATGTGCAGCCGGCGCTCGACCCCGCCATCGACGAGGCGCTGAACGACTATATGACGCGCAGGAAGGCGGCCGAGCCGGACGCCTTCGTCTGACCCGGCGCGGCCGCGAGGCCGCGTTCGGCGAACAGGATCGCCAGCGCCTCGACATGGCGCGACGGGCGGTAGAGGGGCGAGTGCGCGCGGCGCAGCGCCTCGAATCCGCGCTCGTCCTCGACTGCTTTCGCGTGTGACTGGCGCGTGAGCGGGCGCGCGCCATGGTCGAGGCGCAGGCGTGCGCTGATCCGCGCCGCCTCGACCAGCAGGCGCGGGCGCAGCATCAGCCCGGCCTCGCCCGTCGCACTCAGATCGCTTTCCATAAGACCCATGGCTGCCTCCATCTGCGGGTTGGGGCAGTCTTTGCCATGCCCGGCCGCGTTGCGCGGCGGGGGGTGGCAGCGTGCTGCGTTCATACTTTAGAAATCTATCTTAACACAAAGTAAATAAAGACATTTATCGATAAATTAACCACCGATTCACGTTCTCGGGTCTAGATGGGTTTTCATAAAACTTGACGCAAACAAGGGCGTTCCAACGTGGCGAAAACTCAGCATGTTCTGGACCAGTGCGCGGATCTGGCGGGCTCGGTCTTCGGGGAGCGGCGCGCGTCGTGCTCGGCACGCGATGCGGCGCTCTATCTCGCCCACACCGGGCATGGCGAAAGCATTCGGGCGCTGGCGGCGGCGATCGGGACGCATCCCTCGACCGTCTCGCGCACCATCCGCCGGGTCGAGGATCGGCGCGACGATCCGCTGGTCGACCGGATGCTGACGGTGGCCGAGGGGCAGGGCGCCGACGCCCCGGTGCCCGGTCCCGTGCGGCTCGCGGGGGCGCCCGACGAGGCCGAGATCGAACGCGAGGCCAAGCGCTATCTGCGCCGCCTGGCCGAACCCGGCAGCTTCCTGCTGGTGGCCGAGGGGGCCGAGCGGGCCGGGGTGTTCTGCGGCGCGAACGGACACCGCAAGCCGATCGCGATGTTCGCGATGCGTCTCGCGGCCGAGTTCCTCAGGCGCGACTGGATCCGGGTGCACAAGCGCGGGCAGGCGAGCGTGCAATACCGTCTCAGCGATGTCGGCCGGGCCTGGCTCAAGCGTCTCCTCGCCTGCGAGGCCGAGGCGAAGCGGCGCAAGGACGGTGCGCAGGGGTTCGCCGAGGCGCCCGATGCCTTCCAGCACCAGCACAAGCTGATGGCCGAGCGGGTGTTTCTGGATCCGCTGAGCGGTGACGAGGAGGTGGTCGAGGTCAATCTGGGCGAGAGCCCGATCGGCTGGCTGGCGCGGCGCAAGGGGCCGGACGGGCGCGCCTTCCTGACCCCGGCCGAGGTCGAGGCCGGCGAGCGGCTGCGCAGCGATTTCGAACTGGCGCAGATCGGACCGTCGGTGGCGCAGGACTGGCGCAAGTTCCTCACGCCGGGGGATCGTTATTCCGGAAATCCGGTGGGCCGCGGCCCGGGCGAGGGGCCGATGCTGGCCCGTGACCGGGTGATGAAGGCGCTCGACAGTCTCGGGCCGGGGCTGTCGGACGTGGCGCTCAGGGTGTGCTGCTTTCTCGAGGGGCTGGAAGCCTGCGAGCGGCGCATGGGCTGGTCGGCGCGGTCGGGCAAGGTGGTGCTGAAAATTGCGCTGCAACGCCTCGCCGAGCATTACGGGCTGACCGATTTCCGCCACTAGAGCAGGTCCCGGCCGGCGTGGACCGGACGGGAAGCCCCGGGCCTTCTGGCGTGCGGCGCCGTCGAAGCGGAACAGCGATGTCCGCATCTCGGCGCCGCGGACCTTCGGTTCGTGACGGCACGCCAGAGGGGCGTTGACCGGGCCCGCGGGGGCGGCGAGACTGCCCCCGTATGACCGGCCGCATCATCCACACTCCCGACTGCATCGCCGAGGGCTGCGACTGGCTCGCCCGCGCCGAGCCGCGCTTCGGCCATGTGCTGGCGGTCACGGGCCCGCCGCCGCTGCGCCGGCACGAGGGCGGCTTTTCGGCGCTGTTGAAGGCGATCTGCTCGCAGCAACTGTCGGTCGCGGCGGCCGACTCGGTCGCGGGCAAGCTGGCGGCGGCAGGGGCCGAGGATCCGGCCGTGCTGCTCGCGCTGGACCAGGACGCGCTGCGCGCCTGCGGCCTGTCGCGGCCCAAGATCCGCTATGCCCGCGCGCTGGCCGAGGCGCGGCTGGATTACGACGCGCTGGCGGCGATGGCCGAGGACGAGGCGGTGGCAACCCTGACCGCGATCAAGGGGATCGGCGTCTGGACCGCCGAGATCTACCTGATGTTCGCCGTCGGCCGCGCCGACGTGTTCGCGCCCGGCGATCTGGCGTTGCAGGAGGCCGCGCGGATCCTGTTCGACCTGCCCGCACGCCCCGCGGAGAAGGCGTTCCGGGCGCAGGCGCAGGCCTGGAGCCCCTGGCGGGCGGTTGCGGCGCGGCTGCTGTGGCAGTACTACCGGCACGCGAAGTCGCGCGAGGGAATTTCGGAGTAACCCCATGACCGCCCAGCCCGTCCTGACCGGGCCCCGCCGCGCGCCGCGCTCGGGGCAGACCACGTCGCTTGTCATCCTGCTGCATGGCTACGGCGCCGACGGCAACGACCTGATCGGGCTGGCCGAGCCGCTTGCGCCCTATCTGCCCGACACCGCCTTTCGCGCGCCGAACGCGCCGGATCGCTGCCGGGTGAACCCCATGGGCTACCAGTGGTTTCCGATCTCGTGGCTGGATGGCAGCCCGGAATCCGAGATGCAGGTGGGCTTTGTCCGGGCGGCCGGGGTGCTCGACGCCTACATCACCGCCGCGATGGCGCAGGAAGGGGTCGGCCCGCACCAGACCGCGCTGGTGGGCTTCAGCCAGGGCACGATGATGAGCCTGCATGTGGCGCCGCGCCGCGACGTGGCGCTGGCGGGGGTGGTGGGCTTTTCCGGGCGGCTGAGCGTGCCCGAGCGGCTGGCCGCCGAGGCCCGCGTGAAGCCCCCCGTCCTGCTGGTCCATGGCGACCAGGACGAGGTGATCCCGGTCGCGGCGCTGGGCGAGGCGCATGACGCGCTGGCAGCGGCGGGCTTCCCGGTTGCGACCCATGTGAGCCGCGGCGCCGGGCACGGCATCGCGCCCGACGGGCTGGGGCTGGCACTTGGCTTCCTGATGGACCGCTTCGGCATCGAGCGCCCGATTTAGGGCTGAGGGCGAGCCCCCGGGGCGGGCCAAGCGGGGCATCGAGCCCCGCATGTCCCGCGGTGCGGCGGATGCCCCCCGATGCCCGCGATGTCCCCGCCGTCATGCGCGTGTCACGCCGGCCTGCTAACACCTCTCTCGGGTGGTGGCTTATCTAGGCGCTTGCCTCGGAGTTGCCGCGAGATATAGTGAACGCGCAGGGGCGGACTGTCCCCGGACCCACGCCCCGGCACCGTCGCATACGATGCGACGGTGGCAGGAGGAGGTGGGCCGACGATGCTCTACGCCAGATTTCTCGGACAGTTCGTGCGCCAACCCGCGGGGATGCGCGACCATCCCGCACTGGTTCTGAACGCGGATTTCCGCCCTCTCAGCTATTTTCCGCTGTCATTGTGGCCGTGGCAGGAAGCGATCAAGGCGGCGTTTCTGGACCGCGTCACCATCGTCGCGGAATACGACGAGGTGGTGCACAGCCCCTCGATCGTGATGCGGCTGCCCTCGGTCGTGGTGCTGCGCGACTACGTCAAGCCGGCGCCCTATCCGGCCTTCACGCGGTTCAACCTGTTCCTGCGCGACGAGTTCGCCTGCCAGTATTGCGGGGCCCGGGGCGAGATGACCTTCGACCATGTGATCCCGCGCTCGCGCGGCGGGCGGACGACCTGGGAGAACGTGGTGGCGGCCTGCGGGCGGTGCAACCTGCGCAAGGCCAACCTGACCATCCGGCAGGCGGGGATGAGCCTGGCGCGGCCGCCGCGGCGGCCCGATGCGAGCGAGTTGCAGAACAAGGGGCGCAAGTTCCCGCCCAACTTCCTGCACCAGAGCTGGATGGACTTCCTGTACTGGGACGCCGAGCTGGAGAGCTGAGCGGGCGGCGCGCTCAGTCGCGCGTGGCGCCCGCGAACGGCATGCGCCACCAGACCACCGACGCGGCCCAGAGGGCGGCGAGGCCGAGCGAGAACAGCGCGTTCCAGCCGGCCATGGTGATGCCGAACAGCTCCCACACGATCTCGTCGCAGCGGACCAGGGGCGCGCCGAGGATCTGGGTCATCAGCTCGTCCGCCGACAGGCGCGTGATGTCGCCCGCGGTGCAGGTGACCGGGCCCTGCCACCACTGCCACTCGACGCCTGCGTGGAAGATGCCGAGGCCCGTCGAGACCAGCATCGCCGCCGCGCCGAGGGCGGCGAGCCAGCGGCGCTGGCGCCACAGCACGGTGACCGCGAGGACGGCGAGCACGACGGCTGCGACATGCGGCCAACGCTGCCAGATGCACATCGGGCAGGGCGCGAGGCCGCCGAGGAACTGGAAGCCCAGCGCCCCGAGCAGCAGCGCCGCAGACCCCGCGCCGGCCAGCAGGATGCGTCCGTAGGCGGTCATCATATCAGCACCTTCGCCACCACGAATCCGCCGACCAGCAGGCCCAGCGAGACGGTGAAGACCAGCCCCAGCCGGCGCTCGATGAACGCGCGCACCGCAGGGCCGAACTTCCAGAGGAGCGCCGCGATCAGGAAGAACCTGAGCGCGCGCGCCACCAGCGACGCCACGCCGAACACCCAGATGTCGAGCGCGGTGACGCCCGACAGGATGGTGATGACCTTGTAGGGGAAGGGCGTGACGCCGGCGATCAGCACCGCCCAGGCGCCCCAGTCGTTGTAGGTCTGGCGGAACACCTCGAACTTGCCGGTGTAGCCGTAGAAGCCGAGGATCGGCGCGCCGACCTGCTCGAACAGGAAATAGCCGATGGCGTAGCCGGCCATGCCGCCCGCGACCGAGGCGAGGGTGCAGACCCCGGCGATGGCCCATGCGCGATGGGGGGCGGCGAGGATCATCGGGATCAGCAGCACGTCGGGCGGGATCGGGAAGACCGAGCTCTCTACGAAGCTGACCGCCGCCAGCGTCCACAGCGCGTGCGGCGTGCGGGCCTGAGCCAGGGTCCAGTCGTATGTGCGGCGGAGCATGGGGCAGCCTGACCTGATCGCGCGTGAGCCCGCCGATTACAGCCGGCGGGGGCGCCTGTCCAGCGGCGCGCGCGAAGGACCCGGAGGGCAGGGCAGCGATGAAAGGGCGCAGGCGCGGGGGCGGGCGGGGGACACCGGGGGCGATGGGGCGCTTTCG
>JAVVFE010000087.1:0-9760 GCA_032251175.1 Thermohalobaculum sp. | reverse complement strand
GATCAAGCCGCGCCATGCCTGCGCGTTCTGGCGCAAGGTGCCCGCAATCAACGCCCAGATCGGCGCCGAGCCCGCGATGCTGTTCCGCATGGGCATGGGCGAGGTGCCCTGGCTGCACCAGGTCACCTTCACCGTCTGGGACAGCGCCGAGGCGATGCGCGCCTTCGCCTATCGCGGCGACGGCCACCGCCGCGCCATCGCCGAGGTCCGCGCCGGCGACTGGTTCAGCGAGGAACTGTTCGCCCGCTTTCGCGTGGTCGGTCACGAGGGCACATGGGAAGGGCGCGACCCGCTCGCTTGAGGACACGCCCCCGCCAGATCGCCGGGCGGCGTTTTTCGGTGTTTCTGAATTTTTGTTTTATTTCAATATATTGACTATGCTTTCACGCGTGAAAGGCCGCGCGCGAACCCGGCAGCGCAACGGCAAACGGGGCGCGCGCGCCCCGCCTCCGACCTGATGACCGTCTCACTCTCACCGCGCGCGCGCGCCGGGGGGGGCGCCCCTCAGTTCGCCCCCGGCGCCTGCAGCTCAGGGAAGGTTTCCAGCATGCTCACCCCCATCAGCGGCTTGTTGAGGCCGTTGTGGCAGGTCGCGCAGCTCGCCTTGGGCGCATCGCCCTCGGCGCCCAGCCGGTGGGCCGGATAGACCGGCTGCAACGGCTCGAGGAACTGGCGATTCAGGTCGCGCGACAGGCGGATGCCGTGCCAGGCCACGGCGCGCTGCGGCGGGCTCTCCTCCCACACCGCGAAGTCGCGGCTGTTGTGGCAGAAGGTGCAGTTGACACCCAGGCTTTTCGACATGTGGTTCATCAGGGCATAGGTCCACTCGGTCGCCTTGATCGTCTGGGTGTTGACGCCGTCCGGCAGGGCACGCGTGGTCTGGACCCGGATCGGCGCATCCTCGAGCAGGAAGCGCGTCAGCGGATCGGTCGGCAGCGACATGGTGCCGATGCCGGGGGCGTTCTGCCCGTCGCGCCAGCCCAGGGCCACGGTCCTGGGTTCGGGGTTCGTGAACCAGATGTTCTGCGGCACCGGGTTGCCGCGGTGGCAGGTGTAGCAGGTCACGCCGGTGGCCCCGACATGGTCCTGCCATTGCGAGTTGATGTGCTGCGTCATCTGCAACATCCGCCGCGAGACGATCTTGGCGTAGTTGTCGTCCGAGGCATAGTTGCCCTCGTCGTTGTGGCAGTAGGCGCAGCCCTGCTCGGGGCTCACCCATTCGGTGATCTGCGCCATCAGCCGGGTAAAATTGGCGTCGGACAGATCGCCCAGCACCTGGACGTTCTCATAGACCTCGGACGCCTTGGTGGTGTCCTCGGTGTCGCGCTCGTAGACCGGCTCGGGGGCGACGTTGGCCGCCATCAGCGCGGCCTTGTCGTCGGCGAAGGCGACCTGCTCCATCGCCACGCCGCGGAAGCCCACCTGCTCGACCTCGACCGGGGTGCGCGGCCCCACGACCCAGCCGAAGAACACGATGGCGATGAAGCCCGAAAGGGTCAGGATCGCGATGCGGATGTCACTTCTTCTCATGATCCCTCTCCCTCAGCCTGCCGCCGACGGGTCGACCGCGGACGGGAACACCGCCGGATAGCTCGGGGCGAACTGGTGATCGACCGCCCACTGGTACCAGTTGTCGACGACCGTGCCGGTCAGCAGGATGCCGATGCCGCCGGTCAGCGTGACCAGCACCGCGAACCACCAGGCCCAGCGATGGATCGACTCCATCGTGGCGTTGAAGCCCATGGTCCAGCGCCAGAACAGCGCCGCCCGCTCGGAGGCCGTGCCGCGGTCGACGATCTGCTCGATCTCGCGCTCGCCGCCCAGACGCCCGACCGCGAGGATCGTCGCGCCATGCATCGCGAACAGCACCGCCGAGCCGTAGAGGAAGGCGATCGAGAGCGCGTGGAACGGGTTGTAGAACAGGTTCCCGTAGCGGATCGAGAAGGCGGCGGTCCAGTCGAGATGCGGGAAGATGCCGTAGGGCACCGCCTCGGCCCATGACCCCATCAGCAAGGGCCGGATCAGGCCCAGCACCAGGAACAGCCAGATCGCCGAGGCGAAAGCATAGCAGACATGCTTGCCCATCCCCAGCGCGTGCGCCCGCTCCCAGGTCCGCATCCACCAGGCGATGACGGCGATCAGCAGGAACAGCGACGAGATCAGATACCAGCCGCCCTCGTTCAGCGGCGGCATCGACAGCCCATGCTCGGGCCCCGGCGGCTCGAGCGCGAGCCAGAAGAACTGGCGCAGGAACTCGAGGATGTTCCAGTCGACCGACGCCAGCATGTTGAAGCCGATGATGTTCAGCGACAGTGTGCCGAAGATGATCGAGGTGAGGCCCAGGCCCCCCAGGTAGATCGGCCCGATCTGCGCGTTGCCGATCTTGCCGAGCCAGTGGTTGAAGCGCCCCGTCCCGGTCCGCTTCCACGCACCGCGCGGCAGCGCGATGCCGTCCTCGGCCGGTCCGCGGACCTGCACCTGATTGAAGATGTTCTGATATTCGATGTTGGCCATTGGTCAGTCCCCCATCAGCCCCAGACCGGCAGGTCGAGCCACCAGTTCCACCACTCGGGCCAGCCGCGGGTCCAGAACGGCCCCGAGATGACGATGCACACGGCCGACCAGAACGCCGCCGAGATCGCCAGGAACAGGCCGAGGCGGTGGATGCCGAGCGTGCCGACCGAATAGCCGATGAAATCGCGGAAGAAGGTGTCCTCGTGCTCGGGCGTGCGCACCGACTTGCCCTTCTCGGGGTTCACCGCCGACAGCACCAGCGAGCCATGCAGCGCCAGCGCGAAGGCGTTGGCGAAGAAGAAGCTCACCGCGATCATGTGCGCCGGGTTGTAGTGGAAGTGCAGATACTGGTAGCCGACGTTCGACACCCAATCGAGATGGCTGAAGATGCCATAGGGGAAGCCGTGCCCCCAGGCGCCCATCAGCAGGGGCCGGATCACCACCAGCGTGACATAGGCGAGGATCGCGAAGCTGAAGGCGAAGGGGATCTGCAACCCCATGCCCAGCTTGCGGCTGATCTCGACCTGCCTCAGCGCCCAGGACACGAAGGCCCCGACCGCGCAGATCGTGATCACCTGCCACAGGCCGCCCTCCCTGAGGGGCGCCAGCGCCAGGCCGTATTTCAGGTCGGGGGGCGCGATGCTGATGGTCCAGGGGTTGAAGGTTCCCTGAAGGGCTGCGCCGTAGAAGATCAGGGCTGTGCCCAGCGTCGCGAAGAAGATCGTCGTCACCCCGAAGAAGCCGACATAGAACGGCCCCACCCAGAAGTCGAACATGTCGCCGCCGATGAGCGTCCCGCCCCGGACGCGGTATTTTCTTTCAAAACTGAGCAAGGCCATGGTTGGGTCCTCCCGATCCGCCGCACCCTTGAGCACGCGCGGTCTCGCATCGCCATTCGTTCGGCCGCGGGCGGAGAGGGCCCCGCCCGCAGCCAGTCTCGGGCGTCAGCCGATCAGCGTCGTCGGCGCCTCGATCACCACCGACTGGCCAAGCGAGGCGGTCTTGTCCTCCTCGAGCCAGTTGAAGCGGTCGGTCGACAGCACGACGAGGTGGATCATCACCGCCAGCGCGAACAGGAAAATCCCCTGGACGACCAGCACCGTCCTGGGGTCGAACAGGAGCCAGATCTTGTAGAACTTCTGCATCATCGCCTCCTCAGACGAACCACGGCTTCCACATGAAAGTCAGGATATGGGCGACCACGGCGACCCCGGTGAAGAGAGTGAAGCCGCTCATGTAGACTTCGTGGAAGTCCTTCGCCTCTTCGTCCGTCAGCCCCGTGAGGGAGCCTTTTTCGTCAGCCATTTGAACAACCTCCGGCTGATGGCCACTCGGGCCGTTGCCGCACATCCCGTGCGGCGGGGCACAGCGATGGCGTGTTCATGGCCACCGCCGCTCCATCCGGCGTCATGCCGGACGAATCTCGTTGCCCGGGGTCTGCTGCGCGTCCGTCGCGGGACCGCGCGCCCCCGGATGATCCCCGGCCTTCAGTGCATGAAGGCAAAGGGGATGAAGGTGTTGGCCATGTGGACCGCGTCGGCGACAACGCCGCGCCGCGGGGCCTCGTGCACCGAATGGAAAGCCTCGTTCCCGGGGATCAGGCGCTTGGCGCCAGCCACCACCAGGAAGGCGGGCAGGCTTGCCCAGAACATCAACTGATAGTCGCGCGCCTTGGCGCGGGAGAGCCGGGCGGGACCTGCCGCACCGTGATCGAGAGCGTGAGCCATCGGCGTCCTCCTCCTCGTTGCGGGTGCGGGGCACCCTTTTTGCTTGCCGATCCGCCGGGGCCTCTGCCGGGTCCCGTGCGCTGCGTCGTTTCGCCCTCAGGCGGCCACCAGCTCGCCTGCCCGCGCGACATGCGCGGTGGCGACCCGTCCGGCGTTCTCGCCGCGCGCCGCGGCCTCGGCTGCGTCGCGCAGGCGCTTGGCGGCCGAGATCCGGGTGAGCACCGGGAAGGCCTCGACCCGCGCATCCAGCGCGGCCCGGGCCTCGTCGTCCCAGGGAATTTCGTGATGCACGCGGCTCGGCGTCGCCTCGACCCGGTCGAGATCGGTGCCCAGCGGCAGGATGTGGAACAGCGCATCGAACAGCGCGTTGCAACACTCCTGCACCAGATAGGTGGCGCCCGCGTAGCCCATGAAGGGCGTCCCCGTGTGGCGCCGGATGATCGCGCCGGGGAAGCTCGCGGGGATATAGACCGCGCGCCCGCCCTTCTCGGCCAGGTACATCCGCTCGTTGTAGGACCCGAACAGGATCAGCGGCGTCTTGTCCTGCACCGCGCGGCGCACCGCCTCGTTGTCGGTCTTGGCGCCCGCATGCCGCGCAATCGCGAAATTGCAGGGCATCCCCATGTCGTCCTCGAGGAAGTGGCGGATGCCGCGCGCGTAGGTCTCGGTCGCCACGATCCCGAAGCTCGCGGTCCCGTAGAAATCCTGGGTGACCGAGCGCCACAGATCCCACAGCGGCTTGATCGTGGTGTGCTTCTCGCGCGCGATGAAGGGCTCGGGGTCGAGACCGGTCAGCTCGCCCAGCTTGCGCAGGAACGCGGTGGTCGAGCTGAGCCCGATCGGGGCCTGAAGATAGGGCCGGTCGAGATCCTCGCACAGCATCCGCCCGAACTCGCGGTAGAGGCAGACATTCACCTCGGCGTCGATCAGCCGGGCCACGTCGGCGAGGTGGCTGCCCAGCGGGAACACCATGTTGACCTGCGCGCCGATCCCCTCGATCAGCCGGCGGATCTCGGCGAGGTCCGAGGGCATGTTGAAGGTGCCGTAGATCGGGCCGATGATGTTGACCCGCGGCGCCTCGCCGTCCTTGCGCGGCCGGGCCTTCGGGGCCTTGCCGGCCTTGAGGCCGAATTCCGCCCACAGCCAGCGCAGCGCCCGGTCGGCCGACTGCCACTGGTCCTCGTCGATGGTGCGCGGCAGGAACCGCTTGATCGAGGTCCCCTCGGGCGTGACGCCGCCGCCGATCATCTCGGAAATCGAGCCGGTGACCACCACCGAGGGCTCGTCCGGCCTCAGCGTGCCCCAGGCGCGCTTCATCGAGCCTTCGGTGCCGTCGCGCGACAGTTCTTCCTCGCCCAGCCCGGTCACGACGATCGGCAACTCGTGCGGCGGCAGCGCGTCGGTGTAGTGCAGGACCGAGGTGACCGGCAGGTTCTCGCAGCCCACCGGACCGTCGATGATGACCTGCAATCCCTTGATCGCGGTGAAGGCATAGACCGCGCCCCAGTAGCCCCCGGCGCGGTCGTGGTCGAGGATCAGGGTCATGTCCCGATCTCCTCTTCCCGGCCCTGGCGGGCGCGCAGCTTCTCGACCTGGCGGGCGTATTTCTGGCGGAAGTCGGGGCGGTCCTGCGGCGTGTCCTCCCAGACCCCGGCGGCATGGCCTTCGCCCACGCCCTCGAAGAAGTCGCGCATCGCCTCCATTCGCCCCTTGCGGGCGATGGCGGTGTTGACGACGACCCCGAGGCTGCCCGCCCCTGCCGGCCCCATCAGCGGCCGCGCCGAGATGAGGTTGGTGAAGTAGAGGCCCGGAATCCCCTTGGCTTTCGCCTTCTGCACCACGGGCGTCGTGCCGATGGCGAGGTCGGGATGGAACTCCTCCATCGCCGCGCAGTCGTGCTCGAGCGAGGCGCGGAAGCGGACATGGACGCCCTTGGCCTCGAGCCACTCGCGGTCATGCTCGGCATAGGGGGTCTTGGGGCAGGCGGTGCCGACATAGCGCACATCGGCACCCGACTCGATCAGCAGGCGCGCGACGATCAACTCGGAGCCTTCATAGCCCGACAGCGTGATCCGCCCCTTGATCGGCGCCGTTTCCAGCGCCGCGCGCACCGCGCCCAGCATGGCGTTCTTCGTCGCGTCGATCCGGGCACGGGCGACACCGCAGGTCTGGCCGATCCGCTCCAGCCAGCCTTCGGTGCCGTCCGCTCCAACGGGGGCCGAGCCGACGATGGGCCGCCCCGCAGCTTTGAACTCGCGGAAAGACGCGGTGTAGAAGGGGTGAATGGCGGCGACCACGGCGCAGTCGAGCGCGGCATAAAGCTCGCGCCACTCGCGGGTCGGCACCACCGGCCCAGCCGAGAGGCCCATGGGCTCGAGCATCTTGCCGATCGTCATCGGGTCGACCGGGAACATCTCGCCCACCAGCGTCACGCTGGGCAGGTCGCTGCGCGTGCGGGGCGCCGCAACCGGGCCCTGCATCGCCTCCTCGCGCGCGTATTTCAGCATCGCGCCCGCCAGCACGTCCTTGGCCTCGGCGTGGGTCGGCACGCCGAAGCCCGGCACGTCGATGCCGACGATGCGCACGCCGTTGATCTCCTTCGGGAGCAACTGCAACGGCACGCCAGACGCCGTTGGCACGCACAGGTTCGTCACGATCACGGTGTCATAGAGCGCGGGGTCGGCGAGCTTGTGGACCGCGTCGCGGATGTCCTCGAACAGCTTGCCGGTGACCAGCGTCTCGGAGTTGAAGGGCACATAGCCCACAGTCCGCCGCGCGCCGTAGAAATGCGAGGTGAAGGTCAGCCCGTAAACGCAGCAGGCGGAACCCGAAAGCACCGTTGCCGTGCGCCGCATCCTCAGGCCAACCCGCAGGCTGCCGAAGGCCGGGCACATCGACTGCGGCTTGTCATGCGGGCCGGTCGGGTAGTCCTCGGCATAGCGGCCCAGGATCTCGGACTTGCCGGCCGCCTTGGCGGCCGATCGCATCTGCTCGGCCGGGGCATGGCATCCCGACGCCTGTGGCTGGCCCGGGGTCGCCGCGGCGCTGCTGCGCGCCTCGGGAGCCAGGCTGTCCAGCGGCGCCGCATGCGCGCCGTCATAGACCACCTCGGCCCTGCCCTCGTCGATCTGGTGACGCTCGTCCATCACCGCTCACACGTCGTCATAGATGACTTCGAGCGACGCCTTCGGCTCGTAGTTCTTGCCGCACATGTCCTCGAAGGTCGCGGGCTCGAGCCGGAAGTTCGCGCCGGTCACATGCGCCTTGAACAGGCCCAGCAGCTCGTCATGCGTCAGGGGCTTGGCGTGCACCGGCGGGGCCTTGGCCGCATTCTCGGCCAGTTCCGCGAACATCCCGCCCCACTCGCCATCGGGCTTGCCGATGATCTCGTAGTTCGCCGACTTGCGCCGGATGTCCTCGTGCGCCGGGATCGAGGCCAGCACCGGGATGCCCACGGCTTCGGCGAAGGCCGCGGCCTCGCCCGTGCCGTCGTCCTTGTTGATGACCAGGCCCGCGACACCGACATTGCCGCCCAGCTTGCGGAAGTAATCGACCGCCGAGCAGACATTGTTCGCCACATACAGCGATTGCAGGTCGTTCGAGCCGACCACGATCACCTTCTGGCACATGTCCCGCGCGATCGGCAGGCCGAAGCCGCCGCAGACCACGTCGCCCAGGAAGTCGAGCAGCACGTAGTCGAAATCCCAATCGTGGAAGCCCAGCTTCTCGAGCGTCTCGAAGCCGTGGATGATGCCCCGCCCGCCGCAGCCGCGGCCGACCTCGGGCCCGCCCAGCTCCATCGCGAACACGCCGTCGCGCTTGAAGCAGACATCGCCGACGGTGATTTCCTCGCCCGCGAGTTTCTTCTTCGTCGAGGTCTCGATGATCGTGGGACAGGCCCGCCCCTCGAACAGCAGCGAGGTGGTGTCCGACTTCGGATCGCAGCCGATCAGCAGCACCCGCTTGCCCTGGCTCGCCATCATGTAGCTGAGGTTCGACAGCGTGAACGACTTGCCGATGCCGCCCTTGCCGTAGATCGCGATGATCTGGGTCTCGCGCGTGGCCTTGCCCGTGGGGACCTCGGGCTCGACTGCGGCCTCGGCGCGCAGATCCGAGACCATCTTGTCGAAGGGCCGGCTCTCGGTCGTGGCGGGGGCGGGTGCACCGTCGGCAGGGGTCATTGCAGGCTCCTCCAGTCCAGGGTCATCTTGAGACAGGCGCGGTCGGCGAAGGCGGTGCGATAGGCGTCGCCGGCCTCGCGTGCGGCCCGGCGGTGCGTGATCAGCCCGTCGAGCGACAGCCGCCCGGTGTCGATCAGCCCGCGCACGGCAGCGAGGTCGTCGGGGCGGAACTCGGACGCGATCGACAGCCGGATCTCGCGCATGAAGGCGGGCGTGAAGCCGAAGTCGAGGCGCGTGTCATAGAACCCCGCGAGCACGATCTCGCCGCCGCGCGACAGGCGGGGCACAAGCTGGTCGATGATGCCGGGCGCCCCGCTTGCCTCGCAGATCGTGGCATAATCGAAGCGCTGGTCGTCCTCGGGTCGGGCGACGAGATAGCCCTGCCCGCCGGTCATGCGGGTGGGCTCGATCTCCCAGACCAGCGGCGCGCCGCCCAGCGCGACCGCGATGCGCGCGATCAGCCGGCCCAGCACGCCGTGGCCCACGATCAGGCCGGGAAGCGCGCCCGACTCGGTGCGGCGCAGCGCGTGATGGGCGGTCGCGGCCAGCGACAGAAGGATGCCCCGATCGCCCAAGGCACGATCGAGCGGGATCACTCGCGCGCCGGCCACCACCAGCCGCGAGGCCGAGGCGCCGAACAGGCTGCGCACCGGACCGAAGCAGCGCGCGCCGGGGACAAACACGAAATCGCCCACGCGGCAGCCCGACGCGGGCCCCGCCTCGACCACCTCACCCACCGATTCGTAGCCGGGAACAAGCGGATAACCCATTCCGGGGAAGGCCGGCATCCGGCCGGTCCAGAGCAGCTTCTCGGTCCCCGTCGAGATCCCGGACCACAGCACGTCGACCACGACATCGCCCGCCTGCGGCGCCGCAAGATCGAGGCGCGAGAGCGCGATGCTCTCGGGTCGATCCATCACCACTGCCAGGGCTTCCATGCGCCGTCTCCCGTCGCGGCCGTGTTCCGCCGCCTTCTCGTTCCGTCGTGTGTCAGTTTATCCTGACACTTAAGAACGTCAAGCATACATTACACATCGTGTCGGTTCGCCACCGAGATTCCCGGCGCGCGCGCAGTGATCAGGCCGGTCAGCATCGGCCGGCGGGTCGGAATCAGGCGCGCATCCTCGAAACCCGCCGCGCGAACCAGCGCGATCAGCTCGTCCGGGCGGCGCGAGCGCCCCGACCCCATCGCCCCGAGGTAGAACGCGAAATAGGCGCCGACCGCCTCGGCCCCCCTGGTCCCGGCCATCGGTTCGGCGAGAATCAGGCGCCCGCCCGGCGCCACCGCCGCGCGCGCCCGCGCCAGGACCCGATGCGCGAAGTCATCGTCGTGGTCAT
>JAVVFE010000086.1:0-9785 GCA_032251175.1 Thermohalobaculum sp. | reverse complement strand
TCCTCGATGTTGCGCGCGGCACCGAAGAACCGCTTCGGCCGTTGCAGGGCGTTGGCGTCGACGCCGCCCGTCAGCACCTTGCCCGAGGACGGCACCACGGTGTTGTAGGCGCGCCCGAGCCGGGTGATCGAATCAAGCAGGATCACCACATCGCGGCCGTGTTCGACCAGGCGCTTGGCCTTCTCGATCACCATCTCGGCGACCGCGACATGGCGTGTCGCGGGCTCGTCGAAGGTCGAGGAGATCACCTCGCCCTTGACCGATCGCTGCATGTCGGTGACTTCCTCGGGCCGCTCGTCGATCAAGAGCACGATCAGGTAGCATTCCGGGTGGTTGCGCGCGATCGAATGCGCGATGTTCTGCAACAGCACGGTCTTGCCGGTGCGGGGCGGCGCCACGATCAGGCAGCGCTGGCCCTTGCCGATCGGCGCCACGAGGTCGATGATCCGCGCCGATCGGTCCTTCAGCGTCGGATCCTCGATTTCCATCTTGAACCGCTCGTCGGGGTAGAGCGGCGTCAGGTTGTCGAAGTGGACCTTGTGGCGCGCCTGCTCGGGGTCCTCGAAATTGATCGTGTTGACCTTGAGCAGGGCGAAATACCGCTCGCTGTCCTTCGGCGCGCGGATCGGGCCTTCGATGGTGTCGCCGGTCCTGAGCGCGAAGCGGCGGATCTGGTTGGGGGCGATGTAGATGTCGTCGGGGCCCGGCAGGTAGTTCGCTTCGGGCGAACGCAGGAAGCCGAAGCCGTCCATCAGCACTTCCAGCACGCCCGACCCGATGATCTCGACATCGCGTTCGGCCATCTCCTTGAGGATGGCGAACATCATGTCCTGCTTGCGCAGGGTCGAGGCGTTCTCGACCTCGAGTTCCTCGGCAAGCGCCAGAAGATCGGTCGGCGATTTCGCCTTGAGGTCGGAAAGTCGCTGTTCGCTCATGGGGTGTCGTCCGGATGTGATGGCAGGGAGGGCGAGGCGTGGAGAAGGCGCATCATGTCACCCGAGGGATGCGGGCGCGCGCCGGGGCGACAGGAAACCGCCCGCTGATGGGGGCTATATGGGAAGAGTTTCCGCCTTGTCAATTTCTCAGGCATGCGGCCAGCGCCGGTGGGTCAGAACGGCTTGACGATCACCATGATCACGATACCGACCATCAGCAGCGTGGGAACCTCGTTCATCAGCCGGAAATAGCGGCCGGGGCGGGTGTTGCGCCCCTGCTCGAACGCGCGCTGCCAGCGCACGAGAGAGTGGTAGAACACTGTCATGCCGATCACCAGCGCGGCCTTCACATGTGCCCAGATGTCCGTGGACCAGTCGATCACGCCAGGGGTGAAGACCAGCATCAGGCCAAAGATCCAGGTTGCGACGCCGGCCGGATTGATGATGAGTTTCAGAAGCTTGCGCTCCATCACGATCAGCGTTGCCTCGAGTTCAGAGCCGGCCTGCGCGCGTTCGGCGTGGTAGACGAACAGCCGCGGCAGGTAGAACAGCCCTGCCATCCACGCGATCACCGAGATCACATGCAGCGCCTTGGTCCAGGGGTAGGCGAGTGCGAGCCAGTCGCCGATCATCGGGGGAAGTCCTCTCAGCCGCGGATCGCCTTCAGCAGAAGGTCGACATTGGCGGGATCGGCGTCCGGGGTGATGCCGTGGCCGAGATTGAAGATATGCGGGTGGCCCGCCATTTCGTCGCAGATGCGCCGCGCTTCGTCGGTCAGCGCCTGGCCGCCCACCACCATCAGCATCGGGTCGAGATTGCCCTGAAGCGCCACCCCGCCCAGCGCCGAGCGTGCCCAGCCCAGTGGCACCTGGGCGTCGAGCGCCACGGCCTCGACACTCGCGGCGGCGGCGAAGTCGCGATACATCGCCCCCGCGCCGCGCGGAAAGCCGATCACCGGCACGCCCGGATGACGGGCCTTGAGCGCGGCGGCGATCCGGGCCACCGGCGCGATGGCAAAACGGTCGAACATCGGCGGCGTGAGCGCGCCGGCCCAACTGTCGAAGATCTTCACCACCTCGGCGCCGGCGTCGATCTGGCGCGACAGGTAGTGGATGGTGGCCTCGGTCACCCGGTCGATCAGGGCGGCAAAGCCCGCCGGATCGCGGAACATCCAGTCGCGCGCGGGGCCCTGGTCAGGCGTGCCGCGGCCTGCGGCCATGTAGGTCGCCACCGTCCAGGGCGCGCCGGCAAAGCCGATCAGCGTGGTCTCGGCCGGCAGCGAACCGGCAAGGCGGCGGACCGTCTCGTAGACCGGGGCAAGGGTCTGGTCGATCTCGTCGAGCGGGCGCAGGCTTGCCACATCGCGGGGCCGCCCGCGCCAGTTGAGCCGCGGCCCTTCGCCCTCGACGAACGAGAGATCGAGCCCCATGGCCTGCGGTACCAGCAGGATGTCGGCGAACAGGATCGCGGCGTCGAAGCCATAGCGGCGGATCGGCTGGAGGGTGACTTCCTCGGCCAGCTCGGGCGTGTAGCACAGATCGAGGAACGAGCCTGCCCGGGTGCGGGTGGCGCGGTATTCCGGCAGATAGCGCCCGGCCTGCCGCATCAGCCAGACGGGCGGCACGTCCAGCGCTTGGCCGCGCAGCACTCTCAGCACGCTTTTCATGCGATCTCCCGTGGGTCTGGGCGGTGGAGTCTTCTTATCTTCTTGGATGATGTGGTGAGATGGTCGCTGAGTCATGGGGATTACCGTAATCCGCAAACCATGCACAGGCTTATCCGCAGGTTTCGGCGGTGCAAGCTGGCATTGGACCCCGCGACATCACGGCCTGGTTGCCGCAGCGTCGGAAAAATTTCTCATGTTCTCAATAGTCTGCAACGTTGCCTCCGAAACCTGTCCGGCCGGCGCGGCGATGCGCGGGCACAACGCCGCGGGCCACGCAAAGTTATCCACAAATCCCGGCGATCGGCCGTCCGATCCATGCACAGGTGGATGGAATTCGCATCCGTCCACAGCCATTCGGGCTTGACGCCATCCTGTCCCCGGTATCCACGATTCCCACAGCCGCGCGCCCCGCGGCGCAAGCCAGCGCGGAGTGACCATGCCCGAGAGCGGCAGACCCAGCCTTCACCTCGTGTCCGACTCGACGGGCGAGACGCTCTATGCCGCGGCAAAGGCCGCGCTCGCCCGCTTTGCCGGGGCGGACGTGGCGATCCACATGTCGGTGTTTGTCCGCAGCGAAAGCGATGTCGCGACCGCCGTGGGCCGGATCGCGCGATGGCCGGGGCCGGTGTTCCACACCCTGGTCGACCCCGCTCATCGCGCCCGGGTGGCCGAGGCCGCCGCCACCGCGGGGCACGAGGCGGTCGCCGTGCTCGATGCGCCGATCGCCTGCCTTGCCCGGTTTCTCGGCCGCGCGCCGGATCACCGCCCGGGCATGCAGCACAGCCTGAACGACGCCTATTTCGAGCGGATCGCGGCGCTCGACTTCGCCATCGCCTTCGACGACGGGGCGCTGGGCGAGCGGCTGAGGGCCGCACATGTCATCCTGACCGGGGTCAGCCGCACGTCGAAGACGCCGACCTGCATCTATCTGGCCTATCGCGGCATCAAGGCTGCCAACATGCCGCTGATCCCCCGGCGCGAGCCCGACCCGGCCTTCTTCGAGGCGATGGCCGTGGGGATTCCGGTGATCGGCCTCACCGCCAGCCCCGCGCGCCTCGCGCAGGTGCGCGCGCAGCGGCTGGAAGCCCTGGGCGACCGCTCGCACGACTATGCCGATCTCGAGCAGATCCGCGCCGAGGTGGCCGATGCCCGCCTGTTCTTCCAGCGCCACGCGATCCCGGTGATCGACGTCACCCGCCGGTCGATCGAGGAGACGGCGGCCGAGATCCAGGCGATCCTGCACGCCCGCGACACCGCCCGGCCCGGGGCATGAGCCCGCTGGTCCTGGCCAGCGCCAGCCCCGCCCGCGCGGTCCTGCTGCGCGCCGCGGGCGTTGCGGTCGAGGTGATGCCCGCGCGCGTCGACGAGGCGATGGTCAAGGCCGCGATGCTGGCCGAAGGAGCGCCGCCCCGCGACATCGCCGACAAGCTGGCCGAACTCAAGGCGCTGCGCGGCTCGGCCCGGGCGCCGGGGCGCTGGGTGGTGGGCGCCGATCAGGTTCTGGTCTGCGAGGGCCGGTTGTTCGACAAGCCGGCCGACCGCGCGGCGACCCGGGCGCAGCTTGTGGCCCTGCGCGGGCGGGCGCATCAGCTTCTGTCGGCCGCGGTGGTGGCGCGCGACGGGGCGCCGGTGTGGCGCCATGTCGGCCAGGCGCAACTGGTCATGCGGCCCTTTACCGATGCCTTCCTCGACGGCTATCTCGAGGCGATGGGCGAGGCGGCGACCACGACGGTCGGCGCCTACATGCTGGAGGGCCTGGGCGCGCAACTGTTCGCCCGGGTGCAGGGGGATCATTTCACCGTGCTGGGCCTGCCGCTTCTCGAGCTTCTGGGCTTTTTGCGCGCGCAAGGGGTGCTGACCGAATGACCGAGCAGGACGATCGCCCGCTGGTGGCCGGGGTCGCGGGCTGGCCGATCATGCAGTCGCGCTCGCCGGTGCTGTTCGACCACTGGTTCGGCGTGACCGGGATCAGGGGACGCTATGTGCCGCTGGCGATCCGACCCGAGCGGTTCGCCGAGGTCTATCGCGCGCTGCCCCATGCGGGGTTCCGCGGCATCAACGTGACCATCCCGCACAAGCTCGATGCCCTGCGCCTGGCTGACGAGGCAAGTGCTGCGGCGCGTGCCATCGGCGCGGCCAACATGATCCGGTTCTCGGCCGATGGCCGGATCACGGCCGACAACACCGACGCCTATGGCTTCATCGAGAACCTGCGCCATGGCGCGCCCGAATGGGTGCCCGGCGCCGGCCCGGCGCTGGTGCTGGGGGCGGGCGGGGCCGCGCGCGCCATCCTGCACGGGCTGCTGGCCGCGGGCGTGCCGCGGATCCGGCTTGCCAACCGCTCGGCCGACAAGGCGGCAGGGCTGGCGGCGGCGTTCGGGCCGCGGGTCGAGTGCGTCGCCTGGCGCGCGCGCGCGGCGGCGGCCGATGGCGCAGCCCTGATCGTGAACGCGACCAGCCTGGGCATGACGGGGAAGCCCGCGCTCGACATGCCGCTGGCGGCTGCGGCGCCGGGGACGGTGGTGAGCGATATCGTCTATGTGCCGCTCGAGACGCCGCTGCTGGCCGCGGCGCGGGCGCGCGGACTGGTGGCGGTCGACGGGCTCGGCATGCTGCTGCATCAGGCGCGGCCCGCCTTCCACGCCTGGTTCGGCGTGGATCCGGTGGTGGACGACGCGCTCAGGCGCGCCTGCCTGCCGGGGCTGGCATGATCGTGCTGGGCCTGACCGGCTCGATCGGCATGGGCAAGAGCACGACCGCCGCGATGTTCGCGGCCCTGGGCGTGCCGGTCTGGGATGCCGACGCGGCGGTCCACCGGCTCTATGCGCCCGGGGCCGCGGGGGCCGCGGCGATCGCGCGGCTGGTGCCTGCGGCCGTCGGGCCGGAAGGGGTGGACCGCGCCGCGCTGCGGGCCGCGGTGTTGGCGGATGCGGGGCTGCTGGGGCGGATCGAGGCGGCGGTCCATCCGCTGGTGGCAGCCGACCGGCAGGCGTTTCTCGACCGCGCGCGGGCGGCGGAGGCGCCGCTGGTCTTGCTCGACATCCCGCTGCTGTTCGAGACCGGGGCCGAGGCCTGGCTCGACCGCGTCGCCGTGGTCACGGCCCCCGCGCCCATTCAGCGCGAGCGGGTGCTGGCGCGGCCGGGGATGACGCAGGCCGCGTTCGATGCGATCCTTGCCCGGCAGGTGCCCGATGCGGAAAAGCGCCGGCGCGCCGACCATGTGATCGACACCGGCGCGGGGCTCGATCACGCGGCAGCGCAGGTCGCGGCACTCGTGGCGGGGCTGAGGGAGGAGGCAGGCGATGCGTGAGATCGTGCTCGACACCGAGACCACCGGGCTCGACCCGTTGCAGGGCCACCGCGTCGTCGAGATCGGCGCGGTCGAGATCGTGAACCTGCTGCCGACCGGGCGGACCTATCACCAGTATCTCAACCCCGAGATGCCGATGCCGCCCGATGCCTTCCGCATCCACGGCCTGAGCGACGCCTTCCTGTCGGACAAGCCGGTGTTCCGCCGGGTCGCGGGCAGGTTTCTCGACTTCATCGGCGATGCGCGGCTGGTGATCCACAATGCCGCGTTCGACATCGGCATGCTCAACGCCGAACTGCGGCGCGTGGCGAAGCCCGAGCTGGCGCTGAGCCGGGCGCTCGACACTGCCCAGATGGCGCGGCAGAAGTTCCCGGGGGCGCCGGCCAATCTCGATGCGCTGTGCAAACGCTTCGGGATCGACAATTCGGCCCGCGAGAAGCATGGCGCGCTGCTCGACTGCGAGCTTCTGGCCGAGGTGTATCTGGAGCTGATGGGCGGGCGCCAGCGCGGCCTGACGCTGGAAACCGGGCGCCGCGCGAGGGCCGAGGTCGCGCCCGGGCGGGCCGGGGCCTTCAGCGTGCCGCCGCGCCCGCGCCCGCTTGCGCCCCGGCTGACCGCCGACGAGGCAGCGGCGCATGACGCCTTCGTGGCTGGGCTGGGCGAGGGCGCGCTGTGGCGCCGGGCGGGGGGCGGCTGAGCCGCCCGCCCGCGATGCAGTGGCTCAGGCGGTGCCGACCTGCTGGGCCTGCATCTGCGCCAGCCGCTGGCGATACAGCGTCGCGAAGTCGACATTGTCGACCATCAGCGGCGGATAGCCGCCATCGCGCGTGACGTCGGCGATCACCCGGCGGGCGAAGGGCAGCAGCAGGCGCGGGCATTCGATGAACACCAGCGGATGGACGAAATCGGGCCGCGCCTGGGTGATCGAGAAGATGCCGACATAGTCGAGTTCGACCAGAAAACGCGTGCGGCTGCCGGTCTTGGCCGAGGCGTTGACCTTCATCGCCACCTGGTAGCGGTCTTCGCCGATGCCGTTGCCCTCGAGGTTCACGGCGACGCTGATCTCGGGGGCGCCGTCGGCCGGGGTGCCTTCGATCGCGCCGACATTCTCGAAACTCAGGTCGCGCACGAAATGCGCGAGGATCCGGACCTGCGGGGTCTGCTGCGGCTGCGGCTGCGCTGCGGGCTCGGCTGCGTCCGTGGGCTGGTCTTCGGCCATCGCGATGTCCTTCCTGTCGATCTTGCCTCGGGCTCGGGCGGCGGCGTAGCAGATCGGTCCGGGCTGAGCAATCGCGGCCAAGTCCGGGCTCAGGTCCGATCGTCCGGCGCCCGGGTCCAGCCGCTGGGCCGGGTGGGGGAATTGGCGCCCGGCGCCATGGTGGCGGTCACGTCCTCGTACTCGCCCTCGACCGTCTGCGGTCCGTGCGGCCCGTGCGCCTGGTGCCGGGCCGCCTGACGCTGCATGTGGACGACAGTGATGCGTTGCGCCAGCGCCGCGATCAGACCCGCGCGCACCGGCGGCACCAGCAGTGCAAAGCCCACCGCATCGGTGAAGAAGCCCGGCGTCAGCAGCAGAACGCCGGCCACCAGGATCAGCGCGCCATGTGCGAGCACCGCGCCCGGATCGCGCCCCTGCGACAGCCGCCCCTGAAGCTCGCCCAGCGCCGCCAGGCCCTGGCGCCGCAGCAGGGCGGTGCCGATCGCCGCCGTCGCGATGACGATGGCGATGGTGGGCCACAGCCCGATCAGCCCGCCGACCTGGATGAACAGGGCGATCTCGATCAGCGGCACGACCAGAAGCAGTGCGAAGAGCCACATGGCATCCCCTCCGTCCGTGGAACCGTGGCCCCGGGGGCCGCGACGGCTGCGACAATAGACTCGAACCCTCGCGCCCCCTACATAAGTGTGGAACAATCACAGACCAACCGCCAACGATCCCGCCAGGGCGTGCGGCCGGTCACAAGACAGATTAGAGGCCGCAAGAGCGATGAGCCCCCAGATGATCGAACTCCTTGTCCTGTTTGCCGTCGCGGCCTTCGTCCTGTTCCGGCTGAAGTCGGTGCTCGGCACGCGCACCGGCTACGAGGCGCCGCCCGAGCGCCGCCTGCCGGGTGCCGACGGGCCGGCGCCGGGTGCCGACGGCCCGGCGCGCGCCGAACCCCCGGCCGAAGAGATGGCCTTCCGCCACGCGCTGCCGGCCGACGCGCGCGATGCGCTGGCCGCGATGCGCGCGGTCGAGCCGTCGTTCGCGCTCGACGAATTCCTCGACGGCGCGCGCTCGGCCTACGAGATGGTGCTGATGGCCTTCGAGGCAGGTGACCGCGCGACGCTGCAAAGCCTGCTGGCGCCCGATGTCTACCGCGCCTTCGAGGGCGTGATCGCCACCCGCGAGACCGAGGGGCTCAGCGTCGAGGCCCGCTTCATCGGCGTGCGCGACATCCGGGTCGAGACCGCGTCCTTCGACCCCGAGACCAGCGAGGCAGATGTCACCATCCGCTTCGTCGGCGAGATGATCACGGCGGTGCGCGACCGCGAGAACCGCGTGGTCGAGGGCGATCCGAACGAGATCCGCCGGCAGACCGATGTCTGGACCTTCTCGCGCGTCATGGGCGCCCCGGATCCCAACTGGCTGCTGACCGCCACCGGCGACTGAGGATGGCGCGGCGGGGCGTCCGGCGGCGTGCGGTGCTCGCCGGTCTGGGCGCCGCCGCCCTGACCGGGTGCGGAGATATGGTGATGCGCGAGCCGGGAGCGGCCCCCGATCAGGTCGCGGCCCTGCCGGGTTGGGGCGCGGACAGCCATGACGCCGCCCTGGCGGTCTGGCGCGCCGCGGTGGCGCCCGATGTCGCCGCAGCGCTGGCCGCGCCGATGCCCGCCGATGGCGCCGGCGCCGCGCGGCGGTGGTGGGAGACGCGGTTTCGCCCGGTCCTGATCGGCGACCCGGCCGGGGCGCTGCTGACCGGCTATTACGAGCCGGTGATCGCCGCCGCCGCCAGCCCCGGCCCGGACCACCGCGTGCCCCTGCTGGCGCCGCCGCCCGCCGATGCCGAGGGCGCGCCGCTGCCCGACCGCGCCGCGATCATGGCAGGGGCGCTGGCGGGGCGGGGGCTGGAGCTGTTCTGGCTTGCCGATCCGGTCGATCTGTTCTTCCTGCAGGTGCAGGGCTCGGGCCGCCTGCGCCTGCCCGACGGCCGGATGGTGCGGGTCGGCTATGCCGGGCGCACCGGGCATGACTATGTCTCGATCGGGCGCATTCTGGTCGCCGAGGGGCATCTGCCGCGCGAGGGCATCAGCGCCGACGCGGTCAAGCACTGGCTGCGGGCCGATCCCGTGCGGGGCGCGGCGATGATGGCACGCAACCCCTCCTACGTGTTCTTCCGCGAGATCGGCGGGCTTGGCGATGCCGACGGCCCGATCGGCGCGATGGGGCTGGCCCTGACCGCGCATCGCTCGCTGGCGGTCGATCCCGCACACCACCCGTTCGGCAGCGCGATCTGGGTCGAGGCGGCGGGCCTGGCGCCGCGCCTGATGGTCGCGATGGACACCGGCAGCGCGATCCGCGGGCCGCAGCGCGGCGACATCTTCTTCGGCACGGGCGAAGCGGCGGGCGTGGCCGCCGGCCAGTTGGCCACATCCGGCCGCCTGGTGCGCCTGGTGCCGCGCGAGGACGTGGCGTGAGCGCCCCGCCTGGAAAGCGCCGCCGCGGGCGCCTGTCGGACGACGACCGCGCGGTGTGGGAGGGGGTCGCGCGCCAGGTGCGCCCGCTTGCGCCCCGGCCGCCCGACCCCGATGCCGACGCGCCCGCCCCGCGTGCCGCGTTCCCCGCGCCCGCGCATCCGGCCGCCGCCGTCTCGCCCGCGGCGCTGTTCGCGGC
>JAVVFE010000085.1:0-9849 GCA_032251175.1 Thermohalobaculum sp. | reverse complement strand
CCCTTGGTGACCAGCATCAGGTCGTCGAGATACTCGTCCTCGCTGTAAGCCTCTGTCAGCACCGACAGGGGTGCGCGGTGCATGCAGCGGAAGTTGCGGGTGTGGCGCGAATTGCCGCCGCGCATCGGCTTCGGCGCCGATTCGAGGACCAGGACCCGTGCGCCGACCTCGGCCGCGGTGATCGCGGCGCAGAGCGCGGCATTGCCGCCACCCACGACGATCACGTCCCAGGGGCCGTCGAGATCATCGGGCCGTGCCATCTCCCCTCCCTCAACACTCGCCCGTGCGGCGCAGGGCGCGCAGCCGCACACGGTGGGCGGCCTCGATGTGGGCGCGCATCTCGGCCTCGGCCCTCGCGCCGTCGCGCGCGGCCAGCGCGGCCAGCACGCGGGCGTGCTCGGCCACCGCTTGCTCGGCCCGCTCGGGGTCGGCCAGCGTGGTTGGGCCAAGGATCGTCAGCGTCTGTTGCAGCGCGTTCATCGACCTCACCAGATAGCGGTTCTTGGCGGCCTCGAGCAGCAGGCGGTGGAACTGCCGGTTCAACTCGTAGGCGGTGGCAGCATCCGGGGCGGATGCGATCTCGGCATTGAGCGCCTCGAGCTCGGCAATCTCGGCCTCGCCCGCGGCGCGGGCCGCCAGCCGGGCGGCGGCGCCCTCCAGCACCGCGCGCATCTCGTAGAGCTCGACCACCTCCGAGTGGTCGAGGCGGCGCACCGTTGCCCCCGCGCGCGGGGCGTGGACCACCAGCCCGTCGGATTCCAGCATCCGGATCGCCTCGCGCACCGGCGTGCGGCTGATGCCCAGCCGCTCGGCCAGCTCGGATTCGCGCAACCGCGCGCCGGGGGGCAGGGCGCCGCGCCGGATCTCGTCCAGCAGCCGCAGATAGGCCGACTGGCCCTGCGGCGCGTGGGCAGTGTCGTGATCGTCGTCCATGCGGCTCACTTGCGGGGCGCCCTCAAAGAATGTATGCGGATGTATACGAGCGCATCCATATGCGGTCAAGCACCCGCCCGAGCCCGGAGACAGCGCCGATGAGAGTGCAGGCCCAGACCATCGCCATCGCCGCGATCGGCACCGGCCTGTTCGTGGCCGCGGGCCTGCCGCTGCCCTTCCTGTTCGGCCCGATGGTGGCCTGCCTGCTGGCGGCGCTGATGGGGGCGCGGCTGAGGGGGCTCGGCGCGGTCTCGGTCGGCGCGCGCACGATCCTGGGTGTCGCGGTCGGGGCCTCGATCACGCCCGCCCTGCTGGCGCAGGCGCCGCAGATGTTGGCCTCGGTGGCGCTGATCCCGTTCTACGTGGCGATCATCGGGCTGATCGGCGTGCCGTTCTTCCGCCGCGCCTGCGGCTTCGACCCCGTCACCGCCTACTACGCGGCGATGCCGGGCGGCTTGCAGGACATGGTGATCTTCGGCGTCGAGGCCGGGGGCGATGGGCGCACGCTCTCGCTGGTCCACGCCACCCGGGTGCTGATCATCGTGGTGATCGCGCCCGTGCTGCTGACGCAGGTCTGGGACACGCCGCTGAGCAACCCGATCGGTGCGCCGCTGGCCGAGATCCCGCTGGCCGAGCTTGGGCTGATGGTCGTGGCCGCGCTGGTCGGCTGGAAGGGAGGCGAGCGGGTCGGCCTGTTCGGTGCCTCGATCCTGGGGCCGATGATCGTCTCGGGCGCGATGTCGCTGGGCGGCCTGATCCACGCCCGCCCCCCGGCCGAGGCGATCCTTGCCGCGCAGTTCCTGATCGGCATGGGGATCGGCGTCTATTACGTCGGCGTGAAATGGGCGGAACTGCGGCGCGTGGTGGCCGTCGGCGTGGCCTATGTGCTGATCCTGGCGGCGCTGGCGGCGGCCTTTGCCGAGATCGTGGTGCTTTCGGGCCTGGCCGCGCCGGTCGAGGCGTTCCTCGCCTTCGCGCCGGGCGGGCAGGCCGAGATGACCGTGCTCGCCATCGTTGCCGGCGCGGATCTGGGCTATGTCATCACCCATCACCTGACGCGCATCGTCATCGTGATCGCCGGCGCGCCGGTGGTCGCGCGGCTGCTGCGGCTGGGACGGGGCTGAGCGTCAGCCTCGCGTCCAGACGCTGGCGGGCACGAACACCTCGCCGCGCGCCAGCAACCGCGCGGTGCGCAGAAGGCCCGCCGAATTGAGCTTGAACCCGTCCGGCCCGTTCTCGTAGTCCACCGTCACGTCGATGGCGCCCGAGGGGTGCTCGATCACCACCAGCGCGGGGTTGCCCTGGGGCTGGGTGAACAGCCCCTCGGCGACCGTTCCCGGCGTCAGCACGCAGGAGGCGAGGCATTGCGCCCCCGTGACCGCCATCGACGGGTGGCAGGCGCGCGGCATGAAATAGCGCGCCGTGACCGTGCCGCCCGCCCGCGGCCGCGCCAGCAGCCCGAATTTAGGCGTGACCGAGTTCGAGACCTCGCCCATGCCCATCAGGCGGCCGGCCTCGACCCGGATCGGCTCCATGCGGGCATAGAAGTCGCGGTTCGCGTCGATCTCCTCGGCGCTCTCGTAGCCGGTCAGGCCGAAGTCCGTGGCGCGGGCGATCACCACGGGCATGGCGACGTCCATGCAGGTGACCTCGATGCCATCGATCACGTCGCGCGCACGGCCCGTCGGCAGCAGCGAGCCGCAGGACGAGCCCACCACGTCCATGAAGTTGAGATAGACCGGCGCCGCCGTCCCCGGCACACCGTCGATGGCGGCGTCGCCCTCGTATTCCACCGCGCCCCCGGGGGTCGCCACCACCGCCTCGATCATCGCGCCGGTGTTGACCGCGTGGATGCGCACGCGGGTCTGGCCGTCCTGCGCGGGCATCAGCCCCATCTCGATCACCGCGGGGCCCACGCCCGAGAGGATGTTGCCGCAGGTCGGCTTGAAATCGACCTGTCCGTCCTCGACCGAGACCTGCGCGAAGAAATAGTCGATATCGGTCCCCGGCTGGTCCGAGCGCGAGAGCATCGCGACCTTGGTGGTCACCGCCGCGCCCCCGCCCAGCCCGTCGATGTTGAGCTTGTGGCCCGAGCCGAGCACGGCCACCAGCACGCGCGCCAGCGTCTCGCGGTCCTCGGGCAGGTCCTCGCGCCGGAAATAGGGGCCGCGCGAGGTGCCGCCGCGCAGGAAGTGGTAGGGGATGGCGGTCTGCGGCATGTCAGCTCTCCGAAATCAGGCGGCACAAGTGATCGGCAAAGGCGCGCGTGCCCATGACGCCGCCAAGGTCTTTGGTGCGGGTCGCCGAATCGGTCAAGACCCGCGCGATTGCAGCGTCGATCGCGTTGGCTGCCCCCGCCGCGCCGCGGTGGCGCAGCAGCATCGCGGCCGAGCCGATCAGCGAGACCGGGTTCGCCCGGTCAAGCCCCGCGATGTCGGGGGCCGAGCCGTGCTGGGCCTGCGCCACCGCGTGCCGCTCGCCCAGGTTCAGCGAGGCGGCGAGGCCAAGGCCGCCGGCCAGTTCCGAGGCGAGGTCCGACAGGATGTCGCCGAACATGTTGGTGGTCACGATCACGTCGAAGCGGGCAGGGTCGCGCACCAGCAAGGCGGCCGCGGCATCGACCAGCACCTCCTCATACGGGACCTGCGCGTGGTCCGCCGCCACCGCCCGCACCTCGGACAGGAACAGCCCGTCCGACATGCGCATCACGTTCGCCTTGTGGACCGCGGCGACCCGCAGGGCCGGGCGCGTGGTGGCGAGCGCGAAGGCCGCCTCGGCGATCCGGCGCGAGCCTGCGGCGGTGATCTTGCGCAAGGCCAGCGCAATCCCCGGTTCGGGCATGAACTCGCCCCCGCCTGCGGCCATGTTGCGGTCGGCGTAGAAGCCCTCGAGGTTCTCGCGCACCACCACGAGGTCCACCGGCGCGGCGCAGGGGCGCGGCACCGCCGGGTGCGAGCGCGCGGGGCGGATGTTGGCGTAGAGCCCCAGCTCGCGCCGCAGCACGCCTGAGGGGTTGCGCCCACCCTCGGCCACCGCCGGATAGGCATTGTGCGAGACCGGGCCCAGCACCACGCCGTCAGCCGCCTTCGCCGCGGCGATCACGGCGTCGGGGATCGTGGTGCCCGCGCGCGCGAGCGCGGCGAAGCCGATCTCCATGTGCTCGACGGTCAGTGCGGGTCCGTGGCGCCGCGCCGCCGCCTCGAGCACCGCCACGGTGGCCGCCGCGATCTCGGGGCCGATGCCGTCGCCCGGCAGGATCAGGAGCCGCATCCCGGCCTCACCGGAACGGCCAGGGCAGGTCGTAGGCCTGCTGGAGCAGGCCGTAGGGGAAGTTGAGGCTCAGCATCCAGGCAAGCCCCAGCACGAAGCCGGCGGCCCCCGCTGTCATCGCCAGCGTCGTGCCCCAGCCGGCCCGCGCGCGCAGGCGCAGGAATGCGACGAAGAACACGATCATCGAGACGTAGAAGCCGACCAGCGCGGTCGCCGCCACCAGCCCCGCGATCCAGGCCGGCCCGGTCCAGAACCAGCCGGTGTCGTCGTCGCCCGCGTGATCGCCGACGATCTCGTAGTCGTAGAAGGCCGGGTGGTCGGCGTGCCCGCGCCACAGATGCACCAGCAGGATCGCCGCGAAGACCGCGCCCACCACGCCCACGCCGATCGGGAACACCGCGCCCAGGAACGAGTGCTGCGCCGTGTCCCACAGCGCGACCGCGAAGAAGCCCAGCATCGCGACCGCGAACAGGATCTGCACCCCGCGGCTGGCGCGCGAGGCCGCCGCACCCTGCGTCGTGCCGGTATCATCCACCCGGTTGCGCAGCCCGAACCAGACCGAGGCCAGCGTCATCAGCCCGATGATGATGACGCCGGGGCGCAGCAGGAAGTCCCAGCCGTTGAACTGCAGCGCCTGGTAGAAATAGGTCTCGGCCTGCGGCGACAGCACATAGCCGATCAGCAGTGCCGGGCGCGGCCAGCCGAAGCGCTTCATCAGAATGCCCACCAGCCCCAGCGCCAGCAGCGCCACCAGGTCCGCCAGGTCCCGCGTCGCCTGGAAGGCCGCAAAGCAGATCAGCGCGATCATGCAGGGTGCAAGCAGCGGGAAGGGGACGGCGGTGAGCCGAGAGATCGGCTGTGCCAGCGCGATGCAGATGCCCGCGCCCATGATGTTTGCCAGCGCCAGCGACCAGATGATCGAATAGGTCACGTTCAGGTCGGGGCCCACCATCGAGGGCCCCGGCTCGATCCCGATCAGCACCATACCGCCCAGGAATACCGCCATCGAGCCCGAGCCGGGGATGCCGAACAGCATGGTCGGCAACAGCGCGCCGCCCTGCATGGCGTTGTTCGCGCTCTCCGGCGCGATTACGCCGCGGATGTCGCCCTTGCCGAATTGCGGGTCCTTCTTTGTGGTCTGCACCGCGTGGCCATAGGCGATCCAGTCGACCACCGAGCCGCCCAGTCCCGGGATCGAGCCGATCATGCAGCCGATGCCCGCGCAGCGCACCGACAGGAAGACGTTCCGCCACCAGTCGCGCACGCCGCGCAGCCAGCCCGAGCCGATCACGGTTCCCTGCGCGATCGCGCTGTTGCGGCGCAGCAGGTCCGAGATCTCGGGCACGGCAAACAGGCCGAGGCCCACGATCACCAGCGGGATGCCGTCATAGAGATATTCGGTGTTGAAGATCATGCGGAACTCGCCCGTTGCGGGCGCGCCGCCGATCGCGCCGATCAACAGGCCCACCGCGCAGGCCGCCAGCCCCTTGGGCAGGCTGCGCCCGGCCAGCACCGCGACCATCGACAGCCCGAACAGCGCCAGCATGAACAACTCGGCCGAGCCGAACATGAGGATCAGCGGCCGCGCGATCAGCACGAAGCCGGTGAGGATCAACGCCCCCACCACGCCGCCGAACAGCGACGAGATGAAGGCCGCCGACAGGGCCCGCGCCGCCTGGCCCGACTTGGCCAGCGGGAACCCGTCGAGCACCGTCGCCTGGCTCGCGCTCGATCCGGGGATGCCCATCAGCACCGAGGCGAAGGTGTCCGAGGTCGGGATCACCGCCACCAGCCCGATCAGCATGCCCAGCGCCGAGATCGGGTCCATCCCGTAGAGGAACGGCACCAGCAGCGAGAGGCCCGCGATGCCCCCCAGCCCCGGGATGACGCCCACCACCAGCCCCACCGAGACGCCGAGCAGCATGTAGCCCAGATGCTCGGCCGTCATCAGAGCCGCGAATGCGGCCGCAAGGGTCTCGAGCATCGCCGGCTCCCCCATTTGCAGAGACGATGAAGATCAGCGGGGCGGCCCGCGCCGGCCGCCCCGTGCCGTGCTCACTCGCCCAGCTTGACGTTGTAGTCGGCCGCCAGCATGTCGACGACCTGCTTGCGCAACTCGGGCGAGATCACCGTGCCCTTGGTGTAGAGCGCCTGCGCCGCCTTGCCGGTCACCTGCTCGTAGGTGCCCAGCACCGCCTCCTTGCTGGCCTGGTAGTCGGGGTCCTGCTTCATCGACGTGACGGCGGCCTGGTAGGCGTCGACGATCTCCTGTGGCGTGTCCTTGGGCAGGAACACCATCTTCTGCGCCGGGAAGCCCGCGGTGAAGAAGGCGAAATAGGCGTCGTATTCGGGGCCGGAGGGCGCTTGGCCCGTGACCATCTCGTAGGCCTCGCCGAAATGCGGCAGGTCCGGGAAGGTCGGGTCGCGCACGAGGTTGCCGTCGTCGTCGAGCGCGCCCCACGAGAACAGCGGCACGGCGGTGCCCGCCTCGACCAGCGGCATCACGTTCTTCAGGTAGGCCGACGAGGTCTGGTAGTCGATGTTCGTCTCGCCCCGCTCGAACGCCAGCCGCCCGTCGCCGCGGCCCTTGAAGCCGAACACGTGCTGCACGTCGAGGCCCATCATCCGGAACGCCAGCAGCGGCACGAGGTCGAGCGAGGTGGCCCCCTGGCTGGCGTAGACCAGCTTCTGGCCCTTGAGCTTGCCGATCTCGGCGGCCGAGGCCACGCCGGTCGAGGGCGAGGTGTAGGCGACGCCGCCGGTGGGCGAGGCCATCACGATCTTCCAGTCGGCGTATTCATAGCGCACCCGCGGGTCGCCCAGCAGGTAGGGGAACTGTGTCGAGCCCGAGGTGCCCAGGATCGTCAACCCATCGGGCTTGGCGCGTGCTGCGAACAGGTTGGTGCCCTTGGTCGAGCCGCCGCCCGGCTCGTTCACCACCACCACGGTGGGACTGCCGGGCAGGTATTTCGACAGGAAGGGTGCGTTGAACCGCGCCCAGGTGTCCGACCCGCCGCCGGCCGAGAACGGGATGAGCCATTCGATCGTCTTGCCCTCGAAGGACACTTCGGCCTGCGCCGGTGCGCCCAGCGATAGCGCAGCCGCGCCCGCAACGAGTGCGGCGAGTGCACCGCGGCGGGTGAATTCGGAAAGTCTGGTCATTCGATCGTTCCTCCTGGACTGCGATTTGTCTTGGGGCGCGCGCGTGGGCCCATGTGGTTTCCGGTCTGGCCATCCGGACCGGTCGGTATCCCGGTTTCAGACCCGGCCCTTCTGCTCGTTTAGTGATGCCCGCTGTCGCCAGACTGTCAAAATGCTTTCTGCATCCGGGTGATCGCAGGCGACGTGTCGCGCGTCCCTACACCCGCCCGGATGCCTGCCCGTGCAGCCGATCAGCCCGGGCTTGCCTGCGGCGCGTCCGGTCCGGGGAAGAAGCAGGCGGCCCGCGTCTGGCCGCTCGGCTCGAGCACCGGCACGGCCTCGGTGCAGCGCGGGCGCGCGCGGGCGCAGCGGGGCGCGAAGGGGCAGCCGGGGGGCGGTGAGACGGGGGACGGAGGCTCGCCGGTCAGGCGGATGCGCGTCACGTGGCGGGTGGGGTCGGCGGTCGGCTTGGCCGAGAACAATGCCTGCGTGTAGGGATGCTGCGGCGCCGAGAAGATCGCCTCGGCGGTGCCGTATTCGACCGGACGGCCGAAATACATCACCATCACCATGTCGGCGATGTGCCGCACCACCGACAGGTCGTGACTGATGAAGACATAGGCGAGTTCGAATTCGCGCTGCAGCTCGGACAGCATGTTGAGGACCTGCGCCTGCACCGACAGGTCGAGCGCAGAGACCGGCTCGTCCAGCACGATGATCGCTGGGTTCAGCATCAGGGCGCGGGCGACCGCGATGCGCTGGCGCTGGCCGCCCGAGAACATGTGCGGGTAGCGGTCGGCATGTTCGGGCCGCAGGCCCACCTTGGCGAGGATGGCGAGGATGCGCGCGCGCCGCTCGGCCTTGCTCATGTCGGTGTTGAGCAGGATCGGCTCCTCGAGGGTTGCCGCCACCGTCTTGCGCGGGTTGAGCGAGCCGTAGGGGTTCTGGAACACCATCTGCACCTTGCGCCTGAGCGCGGGCGTCAGTGCCTTGCCGGTCACCTCGGCGCCGTCGATCAGCAGCCGGCCCGAAGTCGGCGGCTCGATCATCGTGAGCGAGCGGGCGAGCGTCGATTTCCCGCAGCCGCTCTCGCCCACGACGGCGAGGGTCTTGCCGCGGTCGAGCGTGAAGGACGCGCCATTGAGCGCCTTCACCGCGCCGTAGATGCGGGTGAGGTTGTCGGCTTCGAGGACGTGGCCGCTCATGTCGTGTGCTCCGCGGGGGCCCGGTGCAGCGGGCGGACGCAGCGGGCCTCGGCCGGGTCGCCGGGGTAGGGCGGGGGCGCGCCGGCGTCGCAGTCGGGGCCGGCATAGCGGCAGCGGGGCGCGAACAGGCAGCCCGGCGGGCGGTCGAACTGGCCCGGCACGACGCCGGGGATCGTCGGCAGAAGCTGGCCCTTTACCGCGCGGTCGGGGAGGGCATCGAGCAGCGCCTCGGTATAGGGGTGGTGCGGCCGGGCGAACAGGTCGCGCACCGGCTGGGTTTCCACGCGCCAGCCGGCGTATTGCACCGCCACGCGGTGCGCCATCTCGGCCACCACGCCCATGTCGTGGGTGATCAGGATCAGGCCCATGCCGCGCTGGGATTGCAGGTCGCGCAGGAGGTCGAGGATCTGCGCCTGGATGGTCACGTCGAGCGCCGTGGTCGGCTCGTCGGCGATCAGCAGGGCGGGGTCGCAGGACAGCGCCATGGCGATCATCACCCGCTGGCTCATGCCGCCCGAGAGCTGGTGCGGGTAGGCGCCGAGCCGGGATTTCGGGTCGGGGATGCCGACCTGGGCGAGCAGGTCGAGCGTGCGCGCGCGCCGCTCGGCCCGGCTGCCGCCCAGATGCGTGCGGATCGCCTCGTCGATCTGGGCGCCCACGGTGAAGCAGGGGTTCAGGCTGGACATCGGTTCCTGAAAGATCATCGCCATCTCGCGGCCGTAGATCTGCCGGCGCCGCCGCGGCGTCATCGTCAGCAGGTCCTGGCCGCGAAACGCCATGCGGTCGGCGGTGACGGTCGCGGTCCAGGGCAGCAGCCCCATCACCGCCATCATCGAGACCGACTTGCCCGACCCGGATTCGCCCACGATGGCGAGGATCTCGCCGTCATCGACGGTGATGTCGACATTCTCGACCGCCGTGAACGACCCCGAGGCGGTGGCGAAGCTGACGGTGAGGTTGCGGATTTCGAGCAGGTGGGTCATCGGCGCGCCCTCAGGTCCGCTTGAGCTTGGGGTCGAGCGCATCGCGCATCCCGTCGCCGAACAGGTTGATGGCGAGCACCGCCGACAGGATCGCGAGGCCCGGGAAGGTCACCACCCACCAGGCCGACAGGATGAACTCGCGCGCCTCGGCCAGCATGGCGCCCCATTCCGGGGTCGGCGGCTGTGCGCCCATGCCGAGGAAGCCGAGCGCCGCGGCATCGAGAATCGCGGCCGAGAACGACAGCGTCCCCTGCACGATCAGCGGCGCCATGCAGTTCGGCAGGATCGTGTTGAACATCAGCCTGAGGTCGCGCGCG
>JAVVFE010000084.1:0-9875 GCA_032251175.1 Thermohalobaculum sp. | reverse complement strand
CTCGCGCGGGGGGCGGCCGATGACGTCGCGCAACTCGTCCAGTTCGATGAAATTGTCGGCCTGCCGGCGCAACTCGTCGGCGATCATCGGCGGCGACGAGCGGATCGTCGAGACCACCGACACCCGCACGCCCTTGCGCTGCAGCGCCGTCACCAGCGGCTTGAAGTCGCCGTCGCCCGAGAACAGCACGATGTGTTCGACATATTGCGACATCTCCATCGCGTCGATCGCGAGTTCGATGTCCATGTTGCCCTTGACCTTGCGCCGCCCGGTCGAATCGGTGAACTCCTTGGCGGGCTTGGTCACCAGCGTGAAGCCGTTGTAGTCGAGCCAGTCGACCAGCGGCCGGATCGGCGAATAATCCTCGTTCTCGATCAGCGCCGTATAATAAAAGGCCCGCACCAGCTTGCCACGTCGCAGGAACTCGGACCGCAGAAGCTTGTAATCGATGTCGAAACCCAGCGCCTTGGTCGCGGCGTAAAGGTTCGAGCCATCGATAAAAAGAGCAAGACGCTCGTCACGGTAAAACATTCAATCCTCGGGGACTATGCCGCATTGATTTTTCCTGATCCCCGGGAACGCGATATGGTGCCGCGCGAATCGGAGACCCTTTCTCTATCCCGTTCTGAAACAGGTTTCCATTCCTTAGGGGGCCGTCGACCATGAGCCTTGCATTGATCGCCCTCGGCGGCAACCTTCCGTCAACGTCATGTGATATCCTGCAATCTCTCGAAGGTGCCGTCGCGCGCCTCGCGGCCTTCCCCGGCGTCACCCGCGTCGAACGGTCGCACTGGTATCGCACCCCCGCCTATCCCGCCGGCAGCGGCCCCGATTTCGTGAACGGCGCGGTGCGGGTCGAGACCGCGCTCGCCCCCGCGGCCCTGCTGGAAGCACTGCACGCGATCGAGGCGGCGCTGGGCCGCACCCGCCCGGCGCGCTGGGCGCCCCGGGTCTGCGACCTCGACCTGATCGCGGTCGACGACCGGGTGCTGCCCGACGCCGCGACGCTGGCCGAATGGATGGCGCTCGACCGCGGCAAGGCGCAGACGCTGGTGCCGCCCCGGCTGATCCTGCCCCACCCCCGGATGCACGAGCGCGCCTTCGTGCTGGTGCCGCTGGCCGACATCGCGCCCGGCTGGCGCCACCCGCTGACCGGCCTCGACGTCGCCGCGATGCTGGCCGCGCTGCCGCCGGCCGAGCGCGATGCGGTGGTGCGCCTCGGGCCCGGCGACGCCCCCGGGCCTGCGTCTTGAATTCGCCGCGCACCCGCCATATACACCCCACTTCCGATCGGGATCAGCGACAGGGAGATGCCTCATGGCCCGCGTCACCGTTGAAGACTGCGTGGACAAGGTGCCCAACCGGTTCGACCTCGTGATGCTCGCGTCGCATCGCGCGCGGGCCATCGCGGCCGGGGCGCCGATCACGATTGCGCGCGACAACGACAAGAACCCCGTCGTGGCCTTGCGCGAGATCGCCGACGAGACGGTCGAGCCCGACGTGCTGCGCGAGCAGGCGATCGAGGCGAGCCAGCGCCAGATCGAGGTCGACGAGCCCGAGGAGGACAACATGGCGCTCCTGCTCTCGGCCGAGATGGGGGTGCAGCCGATGATGCCGCATCCCGGCGCGACCGACGACCTCGACGAGGAAAAGCTGCTGCGCGCGCTGATGGCCGAGCAGGACCGGAGCTGAGTGCCACGGCCGGCGCCGGCCCGGTCCGGCCCCGGCCCGAGCGGAGCGTGAACGCGGTGATCCGCCAATTCGAGTTGGTCGACAAGGTCCGCGAGTACAATCCCAACACCGACGAGGCGTTGCTGAACCGCGCCTATGTGTTCGGTGCCACCGCCCATGCCAACCAGCGGCGCGCCAGCGGCGAGCCCTATTGGGGCCACCCGCTCGAGGTCGCCTCGATCCTCACCGACCTCAGGCTCGACGATTCCACCATCGTCACCGCGCTGCTGCACGACACGGTCGAGGACACCCCCGCCACCCAGGACGAGATCGAGCGCCTGTTCGGCGCCGAGATCGCGGGCCTGGTGGATGGCGTGACCAAGCTCACCAAGCTCGAGGTCAGCTCGACCGAGACCGCGCAGGCGGAAAATTTCCGCAAGCTGCTGCTGGCGATGGCCAAGGACGTGCGGGTGATCCTGGTCAAGCTCGCCGACCGGCTGCACAACATGCGCACGCTGGACCACCTCAAGCCCGAGAAGCGCCGGCGCATCGCCCAGGAGACGATGGACATCTACGCGCCGCTGGCCGGCCGGATGGGCATGCAGTCGATGCGCGAGGAACTCGAGGACCTCGCCTTCGAGGTGCTGAACCCGGAAGCGCGCACCTCGCTGATGCGCCGCTTCCTCAAGCTCACGCGCGACAGCGGCGGGATCATCCCGAAGATCACCGCCGAGCTGGAGCGCACCCTCAGCGAGGCCGGCATCCGGGCGAAGGTGCGCGGGCGCGAGAAGAAGCCCTACTCGATCTGGCGCAAGATGGAGGAGAAGCAGATCAGCTTCTCGCAGCTCTCCGACATCTACGGCTTCCGGGTGATCGTGGACGCCGAGGACGACTGCTACCACGCGCTGGGCGCGATCCACCGCCACTGGCGCGCGGTGCCGGGGCGGTTCAAGGACTACATCTCGGGTCCCAAGGCGAACGGCTACCGCTCGATCCACACCACCGTCTCGGGGCCGGGGGCGGCGCGGGTCGAGATGCAGATCCGCACCTCGCAGATGCACGCCGTGGCCGAGACCGGCGTCGCCGCCCACTGGGCCTACCGCGACGGCGAGCGGGTCGAGAACCCCTTCGCGGTCGATCCCTACACCTGGCTGCGCGACCTGGTGGCGCGGCTGGAATCGGGCAACGAGCCGCAGGAATTCCTCGAGCACGTCAAGCTCGACATGTTCACCGACCAGGTGTTCTGCTTCACCCCCAAGGGCGAGGTGGTCGGCCTGCCGCGCGGCGCCACGCCGATCGACTTCGCCTATGCCATCCACACCCGGATCGGCGAGCGCTGCGCCGGCGCGCTGGTCGACGGGCGGCGCGTGCCCTTGTGGACGCGGCTGAGGAACGGCCAGCAGGTCGAGATCATCACCGCCGAAGGCCAGCGCCCCTCGCCGCACTGGGAGGACATGGCCCGCACCGGCCGCGCCAAGCACGCCATCCGCCGTGCGCTGCGCGACCGCCAGCGCGACGAGGAGATGGCGCTGGGTCGCGATCTGCTGGAGCAGAGCTTCGCCCGCGTCGGCCGCGAGGGCGGCGCCAAGGCGTGCCAGGCCGCGGCCGCGAAGCTGGGCCAGCCGTCGGTCGAGGCGCTGCTGATCCAGATCGCGCGCGGCGAGCTTGCAACCCATCAGGTGGTCGAGGCGATCTATCCCGCTGCCGCGCCCGCCGCGCCGCCGCCCGATACGCCGGCCGACCTGCGCCGGGTGAGCGGCGTCAGCCGCAATGCCGCGGTGGTCTTCTGCCAGACCTGCCTGCCGGTGCCGGGCGAGCGCATCATCGGGCTGGCCCGGCGCGGCGGCGTGGTGGTGCACGAGATGTCCTGCCCGGTGCTGGCGCAGCACGAGGCCGACCTTTCCCGCTGGCACGACCTGCGCTGGGCGCCCGACGCCGCGCGCACGCCCGCCAACCTCGCGCGGATCGAGCTGACGCTGCTCAACCAGCCCGGCACGCTGGGCAAGGTCTGCACGCTGGTGGGCGAGCAGTCGGCCAACATCGACAACATCGGCGTGACCACCCGAAAGCCCGATTTCTTCCTGATGACGATGGACCTCGAGGTGCGCGACTTGCGCCACCTCAACGATATCCTTACCTCCCTCAAGGCACAGAGCTTCGTGAACCGGGTCGAGCGCGCGCGCCGGACCCGCGATGCGGAGATCGAGCCGCCGCCGCACAGCGTCGATCAGCCGCGCTTGCCGCTGGGCCGGGATCCGGCCCCCGGGGCTTGAAGCGGTGGCGCGCGACGGTAAGGTCGCGGCGGGCAGCGTATGGGAGAGGTCGGGCGCATGATCTTCAAGCGGCGCGAAAAGCCGCCGTTCTGGGAGCGGACCCGCGAGATCATGTATCCGCGCAAGGGCGTCTGGCGCGGCCTGAGCTACCTTCGCAAGCGCATGCACCGCCTGCCAGACAGCCCGCACCGCATCGCGATCGGCTTCGCCTGCGGCGCCTTCGCCTCGTTCACACCGTTCTTCGGCTTCCATTTCGTGGTCGCCGCGGGCCTTGCCTGGATGATGCGCGGCAACCTGCTGGCCTCGGCCTTCGGGACGGCGGTGGGCAATCCGCTGACCTTCCCGTTCATCGCCACGGCGGCGTTGCAGACCGGTTGGCTGATCCTGGGGCACAAGCCGCATGCGGTCGAGGGCGGGTTCTCGTTCCACTGGCTGGTCGAGAATGTCGACGAGATCTTCCTGCCCTATCTGGCCGGCGGCGTCCTGCCCGGCCTGATCGTCGCGGTCGCCAGCTACTGGTTGATCGGCCCCATCGTCGAGGCGTATCAGGAGAGGCGGCGCCTGCGCCTCGCCCGGTCGGCGGCGGACCGGCGCAGGGCGGTCGATGCCGAACTTTCGGCCTATGCGGCGCAGGACCGGCAGGAGGGGGACGATGCCTGATCGCGAACCGGGTGGGACAGCCGGGCGCCGGCCGCTGGGGCGGCTGCGGCTGGGGGTCAACATCGATCATGTGGCGACCATCCGCAACGCGCGCGGCGGCGGCCATCCCGACCCGCTGCGCGCGGCGCGCGTGGCCGAGGCGGCGGGCGCCGACGGCATCACCGCGCATCTGCGCGAGGACCGGCGCCACATCACCGACGCCGACATCGAGGCGCTGGTCGCGACCATCTCGCTGCCCCTGAACTTCGAGATGGCGGCGACCGACGAGATGCAGGCGATCGCGCTGCGCCACCGCCCGCACGCGGTCTGCATCGTTCCCGAGAAGCGCGAGGAACGCACCACCGAAGGCGGGCTCGAGGTCGCGGCCGACGAGAACCGGCTGGCCCACTTCATCGCTCCCTTGCGCGAGGCGGGCTGCCGGGTGTCGATCTTCATCGCCGCCGACCGCCGGCAGATCGAGGCCGGGGCCCGGATCGGCGCGCCCGTCATCGAACTGCACACCGGCGCCTATTGCGACGCCCATGCCGACGGCCGCCTCGCGGACCGCGACACCGAGCTTTTGCGCCTGCGCGACATGGCGGCCTATGCCCATTCGCTGGGGCTCGAGGTCCATGCCGGCCACGGGCTGACCTACGAGACGGTGGCCCCGGTCGCGGTCATCCCCGAGGTGATGGAACTCAACATCGGCCATTTCCTGGTGGGCGAGGCGATCTTCTCGGGCCTTGACAGCGCCATCCGCCGGATGCGCGAGGCGATGGACCGCGCCCGTCGCGACGCCTATGGCGAGGGCGCGGCGTGATGAGCGGTGCGGCGTTCCTGATCGCCCCCGCGCTCGCGTTCTTCGTCGCCGCGGCCTCGCCCGGACCCGCGACGCTGTCGGTCGCGGCGACCGCGATGGCGCGCGGCCGGACGGCGGGGCTCGCGATGGCGGCGGGGCTGTCGCTCGGCCTCGGCCTGTGGGGCGTGGTGGCGGCGACCGGGCTCGGCGCGGTGGTGCTGGCCTGGGCACCGGCACTCGAGGTGCTCAGGCTTGCGGGCGGCGTGTTCCTGCTCTGGCTCGCCTGGCAATCGGCGCGGAGCGCGTTCAGCCCCGCCGCCGCCGCGGGGGCGGCATCGGTGGCGACCGGGCCCTGGGGCATCTTCCGCCAGGGCTTGCTGCTGAACCTGCTCAACCCCAAGGCGCTGCTGGCCTGGGGCGCGGTCATCGCGCTGGGGATGCCCGCGGACGCGGGCGCGGCCGAGTTCGCGGCGATCGTCGCGGTCTGTTCGGCGCTGGGCTGCGCGATCTATGCAGGCTATGCGGCCCTGTTCGCGCTGCCCGCGGTGCGGGCAGGCTACGCCCGGTCACGGCGCTGGATCGACGGCGCCTGCGCCGCCGGCTTCGCCACGGCGGGCGGCGCGCTTCTGGCCGGGCGGGCGTGACGGCGGGGCGCGCGGCGGCATGATCATCGGCATCGGCTCGGACATCGCCGACATCCGCCGCATCGAGCGCACGCTCGACCGCTTCGGCGCGCGCTTCATCGACCGCGTCTTCACCGAGATCGAGCAGGCGAAATCCGAACGCCGGCGCGAGCGCGTGGCCTCCTACGCCAAGCGCTGGGCGGCGAAGGAGGCGTGCTCGAAGGCGTTGGGCACCGGCCTCAGGATGGGCGTGAACTGGCGCGAGATGGGGGTGGTGAACCTCGCCAGCGGCCAACCCACCATGCAGCTCTCGGGCGGCGCGCTGGCGCGGCTGCACAGCCTGATGCCGCCGGGCCTGCATCCCCGCATCCATGTGACGATCACCGACGATCACCCCTACGCCCAGGCCTTCGTGGTGATCGAGGCACTGGCACCCGACGCCCCGCCGACCGCCGCCCACCGCGGCGTCTGACCCCGCGCGCCCCGACTGCGCCGCAAGACCGACCGTGCCGGGGCATCGAGCCCCGCCGCGCCCGGCGCCGGCGGTGCCGCCGCAGGGTCGCGCCCCACGCCGGCCGCGCCGCCCGGCGCCATCGCGCGCGGCTTGGGGGGCGGTTCGGGGCGCGGTTCGGGGGGCGGGCGCATCGCCGCCCGCGCCCCGGCTTGACAGCCCGGCGCCAGAGGGCCAAAACCCGCGGACCCTGAAGCCCGCGATCGAGCCCCCACACATGGCCAAGCGCAGCAAGAAACCCGACGGTGGCCTGTGGGAGACCGTCAAGACGATCTTCTGGGCGCTGGTCATCGCGGCCGTGTTCCGCTCGTTGCTGTTCCAGCCGTTCTCGATCCCCTCGGGCTCGATGAAGCCGACGCTGCTGGTGGGCGACTACCTGTTCGTGTCGAAATTCTCCTACGGCTATTCGCGCTACTCGCTGCCCTTCGCGCCGGACCTGTTCGACGGCCGCGTCTGGTCGGCGATGCCCCGGCGCGGCGATGTGGTGGTGTTCAAGCACCCGCGCCACGACGCCTGCGCCGAGGGGCCGCTCGACTGGGCGGTGAATCTGGTGAAGGCGGTCACCGGCACCGGCCGCCCGGCGACGAGCGACTGCATCGACTACGTCAAGCGCGTGGTCGGCCTGCCCGGCGACCGCATCCAGGTGCTGGGCGGTATCCTGCACATCAACGGCGAGGCCCTGCCGACCGAGCGCATCGCCGATTTCGTCGAGGAGAAGGCGCTCCGCGGCAGCCCGCCGGGCCTGCCGCGCTGCGTCAACGAGCCCGTGCGCCTCGGCGGCGAATGCCTCAAGCAGCACTTTATCGAGACCCTCCCGGGCGGGCGCACGCACGCGGTGCTGAACATCGAGGGCGAGGTGGGCAAGCCCGGCCCGATCGTCGGGCGGGCCGACAACACGCCCGAATTCACCGTGCCCGACGGCCAGTTCTTCTTCATGGGCGACAACCGCGACAATTCGATCGACAGCCGTTTCCCGGATGTCGGCACCGTGCCGTTCGAGAACCTGATCGGGCGCGCCGACGTGATCGCCTTCTCGTCCGACGGGCCGCTGTGGCAGGTCTGGAGCTGGCGCTTCGACCGGTTCTTCAAGTCGGTCGATTGAGCCGCGGCCCGCGGCCCGCCGCCGCCCCCTTTGCGCCGGGGCGCGGGCTTCGCTATAGCCGGAGACGGGCAGCCCGCCCGACATGACCGGCCCGAGATGACGCGACCCGCACACCGACCCTCGCCCCAGAGCCTCGAGCCCCTGCTCGGCCACCGCTTCGCGCGGCCGGCCCTGCTGGCCGAGGCGCTGACCCATCCCTCGGCGGCAAGCCCGGTGCGTGCCGACAACCAGCGCCTCGAGTTCCTCGGCGACCGGGTGCTGGGCCTGGTGATCGCCGAGGCGCTGCACAGCGCCTATCCCGGCGAGGCCGAGGGCACGCTGGCGCCGCGCCTCAACGCCCTGGTGCGCCGCGAGACGCTGGCCGAGATCGCCGCCGAGATCGGGCTGGGCGCGCATCTGACGCTGGGCCGGTCGGAAAGCATCTCGGGCGGGCGGCGCAAGATCGCGATCCTCGCCGACGCGATGGAGGCGGTGATCGCAGCGCTCTACCTCGACGCCGGGCTCGACGCTGCCCGCCGCTTCATCCTCGACCACTGGCACGCCCGCCTGCACGCCCCGGCCGAGGCGCCGCAGGACGCCAAGACCCGGCTGCAGGAATGGGCGCAGGGCCGCGGCCTCGCGCCGCCGGTCTACCGCGTCCTCGGCCGCGAGGGCCCGGACCACGCGCCGCTGTTCACCATCGAGGCCGCGCTATCCACCGGCGAGACGGCCCGCGCCGATGCGGCCAGCAAGAAGGCGGCCGAACAGGCTGCGGCCGCGCGGCTGCTCGGCGACATCCTCGGGCCGGGCGCGTGAGCCGCCCCGCCCCCAGACCCGGAGACTTTGCATGAGCGTCACCCGCTGCGGCTTCGTCGCCCTGATCGGCGAGCCCAATGCCGGCAAGTCGACGCTGCTGAACGCCATGGTCGGCGCCAAGGTGTCGATCGTCACCCACAAGGTGCAGACCACCCGCACCCGCATCCGCGGCGTCGCAATCGACGGCGCGAGCCAGATCGTCTTCGTCGACACCCCCGGCCTGTTCCGGCCGCGCCGCCGGCTGGACCGCGCCATGGTGGCCTCGGCCTGGGCGGGGGTCGAGGACGCCGATGTCGTGGTCCTGCTGGTCGAGGCGCAGCGCGGCATCACCGACGGGGTCGAGGCGATCCTGACGGCGCTGGGCGATCATGCGGCCCCGGGCAAGACGGTCGCGCTCGCGATCAACAAGATCGACCGGGTCAGGCGCGAGACCCTGCTGGCCCTGGCCGCGGCGCTGAACGAGCGGCGCGACTTCGCGCGGACCTTCCTGATCTCGGCCGAAAAGGGCCACGGCGTCGCCGATCTCAAGCACTGGCTGGCGGCAACCCTGCCCGAGAGCCCCTGGCTCTACCCGGAAGACCAGATCGCCGACCTGCCGCTGCGCATGCTCGCCGCCGAGATCACGCGCGAGAAGCTGACGCTCAGGCTGCACCAGGAAATCCCCTACCAGCTCACGGTCGAGACCGAAGGCTGGGAGGATCTCGCCGACGGCTCGGCCCGCATCGAGCAGGTGGTCTACGTCATGCGCGACGGCCACAAGGGCATCGTGCTGGGCAACAAGGGCGCCACCATCAAGGCGGTGGGGGCCGAGGCGCGGGCCGACATCGCGAAACTGATCGAACGGCCCTGCCACCTGTTCCTGACCGTGCGCGTGCGGCCCAACTGGCTCGACGAGCCCGAACGCTACCGCGAGATGGGGCTCGACTTCTCGGACGGGGGCTGAGGCCCGTGGCCCGGCTCGCGACGCATGTCTGGGTCGGGGCCTATCTCGGCCGGCTGGCGGGCGCGGGCGTGTTCGCGCACATCATCCACCGCGGCGACCCGACCGCGGGGGCGATTGCCGTCAAGGTCGCGTTCATGAATGGTCGTGCATCCTTGTGGTCGCGGACATACGGTCTCGAAGGCGGGCTGGGCTGGGGGGTCGAAATCGCCGACGCGCCCGAGGCCGAGATCGACGCGGCCATCGCCCGGGCGCATGCGCGCGATCGCGACCTCTGGGTGATCGAGGTCGAGGACCCGCGCGGACGCCACCTGCTGGAGGACCCGACCCTTTCCGGCTGAGGTCCACCCGCAGGCCGTCCGGCCGCCGCAGGCGGCAGGCGCGCGGGCGACAGATGCGGCGCCGGGCCGCGACAGGCCGGCCCGGCGCCGGCAGGGTGAACGATGCGGCAGGCGCCGCGCAGACGGGGACGAGGCGATGGACTGGCGGGACGAAGGACTGCTGCTCAGCATTCGCGACCAC
>JAVVFE010000083.1:0-10003 GCA_032251175.1 Thermohalobaculum sp. | reverse complement strand
GCACCTCGAACCCGCTCTATTCGCTGCTGATCGCGCACACCAACGACTTCCTCGCGCCCGAGGACATGGCGGCCGCCTCGGGCGGGCTGATCGTGCTGAACGGCGTGGGCGCGGCGGGCACGCCGATCCTGGTCGGCTACCTGATGCGCGATCAGGGCGCCGGGGCCTTCCCGCTGTTCCTCGGCCTCGTGATGTCGACGATGACCGCCTACGCGCTCTACCGCATGACGCGCCGGCCGGCGAAATCCGCGGCCGACACCGTCCCGATGCCGCCGATCACGCTGGGCGCGACCGCGGTGGCAGGCGAGATGGCGCAGGAGACCGTGGCCGAGCGCATCGAGGCCGCCGAGGCCGCCGCCCCGGAAGGACCCGCGCAGGGCGCCCCCGCATGATCGCCGACCGGCACGCGGCATTCGAGGCGGTGACGGGCTTCTGGCTCGACCAGATCGGCCCGGAACGCTGGTATGTCGCCGACCCCACGCTCGACGCTGCGATCACCCGGCGCTTCGCCACCCTCTGGCAGGCGGCGGCGCGCGACCCGGCCGAGGCGTGGCTGGCGACCCCGCGCGGCGCGCTCGCACACCTGATCGTGCTCGACCAGTTCCCGCGCAACATGTTCCGCGGCACTGCCCGGGCCTTCGCCACCGACGCCCGCGCCCGGGCGCGGGCCAGGGTTGCGATCGGCATGGGCCTGGACCGCGCCGTGCCGGAACCGGCACGCGCCTTCTTCTACCTGCCGCTGATGCATTCGGAATCGCTCGCCCACCAGGACCTCTGCATCGCCTTGATCCGCCTGCGGCTGCCGCAGACCGGGGCCGACAACCTCGGCCACGCCGTCCGCCACCGCGACGTGATCCGCCGCTTCGCCCGCTTCCCCAGCCGCAACGCGGCGCTGGGCCGGGCCGACCGCCCGGACGAGATCGCCTACCGCGCGGCGGGCGGCTACATGGGCTGAGGCTCCGGGTGATTCGGCCGGCCAAGGGCGACTGCGCGCCGCGAGGCACCGCCTTTCGGCCGGCCGCGGCACGGGCGCGACACGGATGACACGCGCCCGCCCCCCGGCTCGGCATAATCTGTCCCGCGCGTTCTGCCGCAACCCGCCCCCGCGCCAAGACATTTGCCCGCGCCACAACCCTGCCGTAGGGTTCGCAAAACCGTGTCAGGGAGGCCCCGGATGTCCAAGAGCTTCGATATCGTCGTGATCGGCGCAGGTCCGGGCGGCTACGTCGCCGCGATCCGCGCGGCGCAGCTTGGCCTCAAGGTCGCGATCGTCGAGCGCGAGCATCTGGGCGGCATCTGCCTCAACTGGGGCTGCATCCCGACCAAGGCGCTGCTGCGCTCGGCCGAGGTCTACCACCTGATGCACCGCGCCAAGGACTTCGGGCTGAAGGCGGACGGCATCGGCTACGACCTCGACGCCGTGGTCAAGCGCTCGCGCGGCGTCGCCAAGCAGCTCAATTCCGGCGTCGGCCATCTGCTGAAGAAGAACAAGGTCGAGACCATCATGGGCACGGCGACCATCCCCGCCAAGGGCAAGGTCGCGGTCAAGACCGACAAGGGCACCGAGGAGCTGGCCGCCAAGGCGATCATCCTCGCCACCGGCGCGCGGGCGCGCGAGTTGCCCGGGCTCGAGGCCGATGGCGATCTGGTCTGGACTTACAAGCACGCGCTGGTGCCGCCCCGCATGCCCAAGCGGCTGCTGGTGATCGGCTCGGGCGCCATCGGCATCGAGTTCGCGAGCTTCTTCAACACGCTGGGCGCCGACACCACGGTGGTCGAGGTGCTTGACCGCATCCTGCCGGTCGAGGACGCCGAAATCTCGGCCTTCGCGAAGAAGGCGTTCGAGAAGCAGGGCATGAATATCCTTGAGAAAGCCACGGTGAAAAAACTCGACCGCGCCAAGGGCAAGGTGACCGCCCATATCGAGCGCGCGGGCAAGACCGAGACCATGGAGTTCGACACCGTGATCTCGGCCGTCGGCATCGTCGGCAACACCGAGGGGCTGGGGCTCGAGGCGCTCGGCGTCAAGGTCGACCGCACCCATGTGGTGACCGACGAGTTCTGCCGCACCGGGGTCGAGGGGGTCTATGCCATCGGCGATCTCGCCGGCGCACCGTGGCTCGCGCACAAGGCCAGCCACGAGGGCGTGATGGTGGCGGAACTGATCGCCGGCAAGCATGTGCACCCGATCAAGCCGGGCTCGATCGCCGGCTGCACCTATTGCCACCCGCAGGTGGCATCGGTCGGCATGACCGAGGCGAAGGCGAAGGAGGCCGGCCATCAGGTCAAGGTCGGCCGCTTCCCCTTCATCGGCAACGGCAAGGCGATCGCGCTGGGCGAGCCCGAGGGGCTGGTCAAGACCGTGTTCGACGCGAAGACCGGCGAGCTTCTGGGTGCCCACATGATCGGCGCCGAGGTGACCGAGCTGATCCAGGGCTATGTCATCGGCCGCGCGCTCGAGACCACCGAGGAGGACCTGATGCACACGGTCTTCCCGCACCCCACGCTCAGCGAGATGATGCACGAGAGCGTGCTCGACGCCTACGGACGGGCGATCCATTTTTAATAAATCCGCCCGATCCCTTGGCGTAATCGTAAGTAACCACCATATATACTGCGCATGATCCGGGATCTTGCGCACTGTGCGCGCCCATTTTCATGAGACGCCTGCGCAGAAATGCGAGTCCGGCGACTTCAAGGATAAAACAGATGAACCGCTTTGTTATTCTGGCATTACTTGCATCATTTGGCCTATCTGGCTGCGCAGCCGTCCTCGCCGGCACTGCCGGCGCGCTCATCGTCGACGAGGGTATTGTCGAGAACGATGGCGAATTTGATCCGCTCGAAAACACCGAGGCCGGACGCCGCGTATACGACTGATACCAGCTTGCATTGATCGGAACCGATCTTTGGGACTTCCGCTGTGCCCTGCCCCCGAGCCGGGGCCTCGCACCACACCGCTGACCACGCGAGGCGCAGCACAGTCAGGACGGCATGAGTCGGACTCAAGGAAAACTGGCAAGACCCCAGGACGCAGGCGCCCCCGATCGTCACGCGTCACGCAAAAGGCCCGCCGGTCACCCGGCGGGCCTTGTCTGATTCGGCTGCGCGCGGGCCCGCGCTCAGTTCGGCTGCGGCTCCATGCCGCCGTCGCCAAGGCCGCCGCGCTTGGGCTTGCCCGCCTTCGGCACCGCCGCGCGGCCGCCGTCGCCATGGGCTGCCGGCGGCAGGCCCGAATCGTCCGAGCGGTCGAGTTTCTCGCCCGCGATCACCCTGCGGATCTCGTCGCCGGTCAGCGTCTCGTATTCCAGCAGCCCCTCGGCCAGGCGCACGAACTCGTCGCGCTTCTCGCTCAGGATACGCTTGGCGGTCTGATAGCCCTCGTCGATCAGCCCCCGGACCTCCTCCTCGATCAGGCGCTGGGTCTCAGTCGAGATCGAGACCTGTCCGCTATAGGCGCCCAGGAAGCTGTCGCGCTGGTCGGCGTAATCGACATGACCCAGCTTTTCCGACATGCCGAACTGCGTGACCATCGCGCGGGCGATCCGGCTGACCTGCTGGATGTCCGAGGTCGCGCCCGAGGTGACGTGCTCGGGCCCGAAGGTCAGCTCCTCGGCTACCTTGCCGCCCATCGCCATCGCGATCTTCGACTTGTACTTGCGGAAGCTCACCGACAGGTGGTCGCGCTCGGGCAGGCTGAGGACCAGGCCCAGCGCCCGGCCGCGCGGAATGATGGTGGCCTTGTGGATCGGGTCGTGGTCGGGAACGTTCATGCCGACGATGGCGTGGCCCGCCTCGTGATAGGCGGTCAGCTTCTTCTCGTCCTCGGTCATGATCAGCGAGCGTCGCTCGGCGCCCATCATCACGCGGTCCTTGGCGCGTTCGAAATCCTCCATGGTCACGAGGCGTTTGTCGCCGCGTGCCGCGGTCAGCGCCGCCTCGTTCACCAGGTTCGCAAGATCCGCGCCGGAAAAGCCCGGCGTGCCGCGCGCGATCACCTTGAGGTCGACATTCGGCGCCAGCGGCACCTTGCGGGAATGGACCGCAAGGATCTTCTCGCGCCCGCCGACATCGGGGTTCGGCACCGTCACCTGCCGGTCGAACCGGCCGGGGCGCAGCAGCGCGGGGTCCAGCACATCGGGGCGGTTGGTGGCGGCGATCAGGATCACACCCTCGTTCGCCTCGAAGCCGTCCATCTCGACCAGAAGCTGGTTCAGCGTCTGCTCGCGCTCGTCATTGCCGCCGCCATAGCCCACGCCGCGATGGCGCCCGACCGCGTCGATCTCGTCGATGAAGACGATGCAGGGCGCGTTCTTCTTGGCCTGCTCGAACATGTCGCGCACGCGGCTGGCGCCGACGCCGACGAACATCTCGACGAAGTCCGAGCCCGAGATGGTGAAGAACGGCACGCCCGCCTCGCCCGCGATGGCGCGGGCGAGCAGCGTCTTGCCGGTGCCCGGGGGGCCGACCAGCAGCGCGCCTTTCGGGATCTTGCCGCCGAGCCGGGTGTATTTCTGCGGATCGCGCAGGAACTCGACGATCTCCTCAAGCTCCTCCTTGGCCTCGTCGATGCCGGCCACGTCGTCGAATGTGACCTTGCCCGAGCGCTCGGTCAAAAGCTTCGCCTTCGACTTGCCGAAGCCCATCGCGCCGCGCCCGCCGCCCTGCATGCGGTTGAGGAAGAAGATCCAGATGCCGAAGATGATCAGCATCGGCAGCCAGAAGCCCAGCGTCGACAACAGGCCGCCACGCTCCTGCGCCTCGACCCGCACATCGACATTGGCCTTGCGCAGGGTCTCCATCAGGGTGCCGTCGCCCGGCTGGATGGTCGAGATCCGCTCGCCCGACGCGGCGCGTCCGCTCACCGTCTCGCCGTCGATCACGACGCTGGTGATCTGGCCCTGCTCGACGCGGTCCAGGAACTGCGTGTAGGACATCGACGTGCCGCCGCCCGCCGGGGTCCCGTCCTGGAACACGCTGAACAGCGTGACAAGAAGAAGGATCAGGATCGCCCAGAAGGCGAGGTTCTTGGCATTGCCCACCGATGGTCTCTCCCGCAAGATCTTTGCCCGGGCGCCCGCGCGCTCGAACCCATGCCGTTAACATAGGGCAGGTATGCCGCAGGTTAAGGGCCCAGGTTCTCCTCATATCGCCACTGATCGCCCCAGAGCAACCGCAGCCGCACCAGATCGCGCCCGCCCGCGGCATCTTGCGCGCCCCCGCCACCCGGCAGGGCGATGGCGACGACCGCGCCCTGCCGGCGGATCGCGGGCAGCCCGATGCGCACGGTGTGGGCCATGACCTCCCAGCCCGCCGGGCGCAGCGCCGGGGACAGCGTGCGCACGTCCTGCGGCCCCAGCGCCCCCAGCGACAGCCCCGCGCCCGCGTCATCGGGCCCCACCTGCCAGCGCCCGTCCCAGACCGCGCCATCGGGACCGACCGGCACGGGCGGGGCCATCGCCGCGGGTTCGCGGCACAGCAGCACCTGCCCGCCCCGCGCCGGGCGGACCAGCACGCCGCCAAGGCTGGCGCCGCGTGGCGGTGTGGCGCACAGCCCCGCGGCCAACGCGGCCAGCGGCGCCCCGCGGGGGGCATAGTCGGCGCCACTGATCGCCCGGATGCTGTCGGCGAGCAGCCGGCCGGCGATCTCGGGGTCGGCCCCGGCCAGCGCCGCGCGGTCGATCAGGATCTCGCCCGCCGGCCCGATCCGGCGGGCGCGGGCGGCCAGATCGGCGGTGACCTGCGCCAGCACCCGGCGCTGGGCGGCAAGGCGCGCGGCGCTGGCCGCGATCATCCCGGGGGCGATGCCCGCGGCCTCCAGCGCCGCCATCGCCGCACGCACCCGCACCCGCAGGCTGGCGCGGTCCGCGTTGGTCGGATCGTCGATCCAGCCGATCCCGCGCGCGGCCAGGAACGCCCGCAGCGCGGCGCGCCGCAGGCCCAGCAGCGGCCGCAGCCACAGCACGCCGCGCTGGCGCCCCGCCTCGGCCATGCCCGAAAGCCCGTCGGCGCCCGACCCGCGGCCCAGCCGCATCAGCACCGTCTCGGCCTGATCGTCGAGGGTATGGCCCAGCAGCACCGCCGCCAGCCCCGCCTGCCGCGCCCATGCCGCCAGCAGGCCAAGCCGCGCCGCGCGCGCGCGCGCCGCAAGGTTGCCAGGCTCGAAGGGCTGCGCCGCAAGCGTGTCGTGCGACAGGCCCAGGCCCGCCGCCAGCCGGGCGACGTCCCGCGCCTCGCCGGCCGCGGCGGCCCGCAGGCCGTGGTCGACCGTCGCCACGCGCAGCGCGCGCCCGCGCGCCCGCGCCCAATCCTGTGCCGCGATCAGCAGGGCGACCGAATCGCTGCCGCCCGAAACCGCGACCCCAAGCGGACCGTCGGGGGCAAGCCGGTCCAGCGCGGCCGCCACATCTGCCGCCACCGCCGGCCCGGCCGCGCCGTCGCCGGCCCCGGCCGAGCCGCCCGCGGCCCCTTGCGGCGCGCGCACCGTCAGCCGCAGCCGAGCTGCCTGGCCTCGGCGCTGGCCTCGCCCATCGCGCGGCTGTCGCCGGGGAACTGGGTGGTGACCTCGTTCAGCGTCAGGCACGCCTCGCGCACCTGCCCCAGCCGGCCCAGCGTGACGCCCAGCTTGACCAGGTTGCGGGCCGCAACCGGGCCCTGGCGGTCCGATTCATAGCCGCCCAGATAGCTGCGCGCGGCCTCCTGAAAGGCGCCGCGGACGAACTGGCTCTCGCCCATCCAGAACCGCGCCTCGCCCTCCAGCGGGCTGCGCGGATAATCGGTCAGGAAGCGGCGCAGCCGGTCCTCGGCCTGGTCGAAGCGGCCCTGCTGCACGTCGCGGATGGCGCGGTCCAGATCGCTGCGTTCGCTGACCGACACCTCGGGGCCCGCGGTCGCCACCGCGGTGCCGGGGTCGCCGCCGCCGCCGGTCAGCGGCGTGCCGCCCAGCGGCACCGGCTGGCCCACCGCCGAGATGTCGCCGCCCTCCAGCTCGGTCAGCCGGAATTCGATGTCGCCAAAGCGCCGGGTCGCGTCGCCCGCCACCTGCTCGACGCGGAAGCGCAGCTCCTCGACCTGGCCGGTCAGGCGACCGATCTCGGCCTCCAGCCGCTGGATGCGCACCAGCGCGTCGCCGCTGGCCGGCGCCTGCGCCGCGCCCCCGCGCGTGCCGCCGCCCGCGGCCCCGATCTGGGCCTTGAGCTGCTGCACCTCGGCGTCGATCACACTCAGGCGATAGCGCAGATCCTCGTCGGTCGGCTGCTGCGCCGTCCAGGTCTGCGCCGTCGCAGCCCACCCCAGCGCAAGCACCAGGGCAGAGGCGGCCGCGCCCGATGCTAGGCGGCGCGGGCGGCGGGCGGGCGTCGTTGGGCGCATTCTGTCGTCTCCCCTCGGATGACGCCGGGCGGAGGCCATCGCCCCCGCCCGGCCGGGTCGTCCCGTCTCAGCTCGTCGGCGCGCCGACCACGACGCTGACCGCGCGGCGGTTCTGAGCCCAGCAGCTCTCGTCCGAGCACAGCGCGACCGGGCGCTCCTTGCCGTAGCTCACGGTGCGCAGACGGTCGGCCGAGACGCCCTGCGACAGCAGGAAGGCGCGCGCGGCATTGGCGCGGCGGGCGCCAAGCGCGAGGTTGTAGTCGCGCGTGCCGCGCTCGTCGGCATGGCCCTCGATGGTCGCGGTGGTCGCCGGGTTGTTGCGGAACCATTGCGCCTGCTGCGCCAGCGTCGACTGCGCCTGGCCGTCGATCTCGGAGCTGTCGAAGGCAAAGAACACGCGGTCGCCCACGACCTGGTTGAAGTAGGCGATGGTGTTCGGATCGGGCTGACCGGCGACGCCGCTGCCTGCACCGGCGCCAGCCGAGGCATCGATCGCATCGTCGCTCGAACAGGCCGCGAGCAGGGCCACGAGGCCGAGAACCGCGACTGCTTTGATCTTCATCTGGCTTTTCTCCTGTTTGAAGCCTGAACTGCGCCGTGGCATCCTCGCCCCGGCACGCACTATCGCCCGCACAGACCCCCTCCTGCAACCTTGAGGCAAGCCCGCGCGGCCATATTCCCCTATCGCCTGAGCGGCGACCACGCCGGGTCCGACGCCGCGTTCGGTGTCGGCACGATACGCAGGTTACGGCCCGTGATATCGATCGACATCAGTTGGGCGCGCCCGTTCTGCCCCGGACTCTCGCGGAAGAACATCAGCACGCGCCCATTGGGCGACCAGGTCGGGCCCTCGTCCAGAAAACTCGACGTGAGCAGCCGCTCGTCCGAGCCGTCGGTGCGCATCACGCCGATGTGGAAGCGCCCGCCCAGGATCTTGGTGAAGGCGATCAGATCGCCCTTGGGCGACCACACCGGCGTGCCATAGCTGCCGCGCCCGAAGCTGATGCGCCGCGGCTCGCCGCCCGCGCTCGACATGATGTAGAGTTGCTGGCTGCCGCCGCGGTCCGACTCGAACACGATCTGTGTGCCGTCGGGCGAGAACGAGGGCCCGGTGTCGATCCCGGGATGCGAGGTCAGCCGCCGCATCTGCCGCCCGGCCAGCGTCATCGCATAGATGTCCGAGTTGCCGTCCTGCGCCAGCGACAGCACCACCTGGCCGCCATCGGGCGAGAAGCGCGGCGCGAAGGTCATGCCCGGGAAGTTTCCCAGCCGCTCGTGCGCGCCGCCATCCAGGTTCATCAGATAGACCTGCGGCTCGCCGGTGTCGTAGGCGATGTAGAGCACCGTCTGGTCGGATGGCGAGACCCGCGGCGTCAGCACCAGACCCTGGGCCGGCAGGTAGCGCTGGTTGGCGCCGTCCTGGTCCATGATCGCCAGCCGCTTGCGCCGGTCGCCCTTCGGCCCGGTCTCGTCGATGAACACCACGCGGCTGTCGAAATAGGGCCCCTCGCCGGTCAGCCGGGTGTAGATCGCATCCGCCACCTTGTGCGCGACCCGGCGCCAATCCTCGGGCGCCGACAGGATCTGAAGCCCCTCGACCTGCTCCTCGCCCTGGGTGTCGAACACCCGGAACTGCACGCGCAGCCGGCCGTCCTCGGCCCGGGCGATGAAGCCCGTGACCAGCGCATCGGCATTGATCACCCGCCAATCGGCAAAGGTGGGCATCGCATCGAACGGCTGCGCGCGGCTGACATGCGCCTCGCGCGGGACGATGCGGAACAGGCCCGAGCGGTCGAGATCATCCGACACCACCTGCACGATGTCCGCGGCGGCCCCGGCCAGCCCGGGATCGGCGCTCTGAAACGGCTGGATCGCGATCGGCAGCGGCTCGAACTCGGCCCCCGCGACGGTGATTTCCAGCGGCGTGCCCTGCGCGCGCACTTCCGCCAGCGGGGCCAGCGCCGCCAGCACCAGGGCCGCGACAAGTCCCAGCAGGCGGCGGGCGCCGGGGACGGTGATCGAGGATCGAGGCGACTCAGGCACGAGCGTCGAGATCATGAGGAAAACCCGATTTCATCCGGTGAAAAGGTGACATGGATCAGCCGCCACGCCTCGTATTTGTCGGCCGGCAGCTTGCCGAACTCGCCCGCGTTCATCGCCCTGAGCAGCGCCCGGCGGCCGGCCTGGTAGAGCGCGGTCTGCGTCGCGTCGTCGCCGCCCTGCGCGCGCAGCAACTCGGGCCCCGAGGTGATCTGCCCCGATGCGTCCAGCCCGATCGCCAGCGTCACCCGCAGGCTGCGGTCGGCGCGGTTGCCGTTATAGGTGAAATACTTGCGCAGCGCGAGCGAGAGCGCGTCCTTCTCGCCCTGATTGAAGGTCGCGGCAAATCGCGAGTCCGACCCGCCGGCGGGCTTCGGCTCGGCGGCGGCAGGCGTCTCGGCCGGCTTTGCCGCGGGCTTGGTCTCGTTGGGCGGCGCGGGCTTCTCGGCGACCTGCGTGGCCGGCGCCTCGACCGGGCCGGTCGCGGGCGCAGCGCGGGCCAGATCGGCGGGCTTGGCCACCGGCAGGCGCGCCTCGCGCGGGGCCGGCGCCTGGGGCGCGTCGGGTTGGGCTGCCTCGGCGGTCGCGGCCG
>JAVVFE010000082.1:0-10023 GCA_032251175.1 Thermohalobaculum sp. | reverse complement strand
CCCAGCGGTTGGTGGGCAGCCAGGCGTAATGGGTCGCGAAATCGCCGCTGGGACCGTGGTCGAGGCTGAGCGTGTCGACCGCCAGCCCCAGGGCGGTGGTCTGTTCGACCAGCATCTGCGCGGCCTCGATGTGGAAGCCCGGGAAGTGCATCGTGCCCTTGTCGTCGGCGTTGCGGAAGCCGGGGCCCGAGACCTTGGCGCCCCAGCCCGAGAGCATCGCGACGCAGCAGCGGTCCGGGAAATCGCCATGCGCGGCCTGCCAGGCCTTGAGGTCGTCGGGCGTCACCTGCGCGTCGGCGTCGCCATCGGCCTTCGCGCGGATATCCACGATGGCGAGGGGGACGACGAGGTTGCCGACCGGCACCTCGGCCACGCTCTGCCCGCCCTCCGAGAAGTGCAGCGGCGCGTCGACATGCGTGCCGGTATGCTCGTTCAGCGCGATGGTGTTGAGGTTGAACTTGTGTTCGGCCCAGGTGAATTTCGGCGTCACGGTGATGCCGGGCTCGCCGAAATAGGTCGGGAAGTCGTGGTGCAGCTCGTGCGTCAGGTCCTCGACCGTGCTGGCGCCGGCGGCAAGGGCGGCGGGCGCCGAGGCGGTCGAGCCGAGTGCGGCAACCGCCACCGCGGCGGGGGCGGCCGAAAGGAAACTGCGCCGGCTCAGCATTCGGCTCTTGACGGCTTCGGTGACGCAATGGTGGCACATGGCTTGTCCTCCCTCGTGGCGCCGGAAATGCGGCTGCGGTTGGCGGCGGTGGTGGCGTGGCCGAGGATTGCACGCTTTGGCCACGCTGCAAAGCGCCGGCGCACGCGGGTTTGACCGGCGCCGCGATTGCGGGCGCGGGGGGTCGTTGCTACCTTGACCCTGTGGATGACCGGAGAACCGAGCCGCATCATGTCTGCCGCGACCGCACCCCACCCCCAGCCCTTCCGGGCCTACAGCCGGGCCGAGCATCTGGCCGATGCCGTCCTGCATGTGCTGGGCGTGGTCGCGGCGCTGGTGGCGGTGCCGGTGCTGGTGACGCTGGCGGTGGTCTGGCATGGCAGCCTGTCGACCGTGCTGGCGGCGGCGATCTACGGTGTCTCGCTGATCGCGATGTTCGCCTTTTCGGCGGCCTATCACCTGGTGCGCCATCCCGGCGCCAAGGAGATCCTGCGCCGCTTCGACCATGCCGCGATCTATGTGAAGATCGCCGGCACCTACACCCCCTTTGCGGTGCTGCTGGCGCGCGACGAGGCGGGGCCGATCCTGGCGGGGATCTGGACGGCGGCGCTGGTGGGGCTCGCGATCAAGGTGACGGCGCCGCGGCGGCTCGAGACGCTGTGCCTGCTGCTCTACCTCGGCATGGGATGGGCGGCAGTCGCGATCGGCGGGCCGATCATCGAGGGGCTGACCGATGCCGGGCTGATCCTGATGGTCACCGGCGGCGTGCTCTACACGCTGGGGGTGGTGTTCCACCTGTGGCACAGCCTGCCGTTCCAGAACGCCATCTGGCACGCGCTGGTGCTGGCGGCGAGCTTCGTGTTCTACGCCGCCATCCTGGTCGAGGTGCACGCGGCGGCAATGTCCTGAGCGGTCAGTCGCGCGGCCGGTCGGCCTCGTCGAACAGGATGCGCGCGGCATCGCCCTCGAGGTCGTCATACTGGTTCGACCTGAGCGACCACAGGAACGCGGCCAGGCCGATGCCGCCCAGCAGCAGCGAGACCGGGATCAGCAGCCCGAGGATGGTCATCCCTCGCCCCTCCGGATCCTGAGCGCGTTGAGCGTGACGACGATGGACGAGCCCGACATCGACAGCGCCGCGATCAGCGGTGTGACGAAGCCGAACAGCGCCACCGGCACGGCGACGACGTTGTAGAGCGCCGAGAAGGCGAAGTTCTCGACCGCCCGGGCCCGCGCGGCGCGCGCCGTCTCGATGGCGAAGCGCACCGGGCCAAGGCGCTGGCCGGTGAACACCAGCCCCGCCGCCGCGCGGCTGACGTCGGACGCCGCGACCGGCGACATCGAGGCGTGCGCCGCCGCCAGCGAGGGCGCGTCGTTGATGCCGTCGCCCACCATCAGCACCTTGACGCCATCGCGGGCCAGCGCCTCGAGCGCCGCGAGCTTCGCGGCCGGGGTCATCCGCGCACGAGCGTCCGCGATGCCCGCCGCCGCGGCGGCCCGGGCCACCGGCCCCTCGGCATCGCCCGAGAACAGCGCGACGCGCAGGCCGCGCGCCTTGAGCCAGGCCACCGTCTGGGCCGCATCCTCGCGCAGGCGGTCCTCGAAGGCGAAGGCCGTGGGCGCGCCGTCGCCGGCGCGGCCCCAGACGGCGGTGGCGTCACCGCCCGCGGCGCCCACCCAGTCGGCGCGGCCGAGCCGCAGACGCATGGCGCCAAGCCGTCCCTCGACCCCCGCCCCCGGCACTTCGGTCACGGCATCGAGCGCGGCGGGCACGATCCCGCGCGCCCGCGCGGCCTCGGCCAGCGCCTGCGCGAGCGGGTGGCGCGAGGCGCCGGCCAGTGCGGCAGCCAGCGGCCAGACCGGGTCGCCGGCGGCGGGTGCCGCGACCAGCGCCGGGCGGCCTTCGGTCAGCGTGCCGGTCTTGTCGAACACCACCATCCTGACCTCGGCCAGCCGTTCGAGCACCGCGCCGTCCTTGAGGAAAATGCCGCGCCGGAACAGCCGCCCGCCGGCCACGGCATGGACCGCCGGCACCGCCAGCCCCAGCGCGCAGGGGCAGGTGATGATCAGCACCGCGGCCGCGATCATCACCGAGCGGTAGACATCGCCCCCGGTCGCCCACATCCAGCCGCCGAAGGCTGCGCAGGACATCACATGCACGCCCCAGACATACTGGCGCGAGGCCTTGTCGGCCCAGCGGTCGTAGCGGGTCTTGCCGCGCTCGGCGGCTTCGATCATCCGGGCGATCTCGGCCAGCAGCGTCGCCTCGCCGGTCGCGCCCACCCGCAGGTGCAGCGGGCCCGAGAGGTTCAGCATCCCGGCATGGACCGCGGCACCCGGCGCCACGGGCTCGGGGGTGGTCTCGCCCGTGACCATCGAGCGGTCGAGGTCGGACGCCCCCCATTCGATGCGCCCATCGGCCGGGATGCGCTCGCCCGGCAGGACCTCGACCAGGGCGCCGGTCGCGAGATCCTCGATCGCCACCGGCGCGCGGCTGCCGTCCGGGCCGATCACGGTCGCCGCCCGCGCCGACAGCGCCGTCAGTTCGGCCGCGGCCGAGCGCGCCACCGCGCGCGTGCGATGGTCGAGATAGCGCCCGATCAGCAGGAAGAACACCAGGCTGATGCCCGCGTCGAAATAGGCATGCTCGCCCGAATGCGCCGTCTCGTAGACCGAGACGCCGACCGCCAGCACCACGGCGAGCGAGATCGGCACGTCCATGTTCACCCGGCCCCCGCGCAGCGCGCCGAGGGCCGAGCGGAAGAACGGCACGCCGGCGAAGGCGATCGCGGGCAGCGCGATCAGCCCCGAGATCCAGTGCATCATGTCGCGCGTTGCGGCCTCGGCCCCGGACCAGACCGCGACCGACAGCAGCATGACGTTCATCATGGCGAAGCCCGCGACGCCGAGGCGCGCCAGCAGGTCGCGCCCGACCGCGTCGCGGTCGATCTCGGCCATCGCCCGCGCGTCGAACGGGCGCGCCTCGTAGCCCAGCGCCGCCATGCGCGTGAGAATCGCATCGGCCGTCACCCGGGCGGGGTCGAACAGCACGCGCACGCGGCGCATCGACAGGTTCACCCGCGCCGACACGACCCCGGGCAGGTTGGACACCCCGGTCTCGATCGCCGACATGCAGGCCGCGCAATTGATCCCGGGCGCCATCAGGTCGAGCGCCACGGCGTCCTGCGTCGCCGGGCGCACCCAGCGCGCCGCGCCCGCAGCCCCCATGCGGTCGGCCGCGAGCCGGGCGGCGAGCCCGGTGGGGCAGCAGCCGGCCTGCGCCAGCGTGTCATCTGCAACCGGGCCGGTGTCGCGCATCAGGTGGCACTCCGCGCCACCAACTGGACCTCGGCCTCGAAGCTCTGGCCGGCGGCGTCGGCGCCGTGGATCTCGACCCGCCACAGCCCCGGCCCGAAATCGGCATCGACGCGGTAGAGGCCACCCTCCTCGACCAGCTCGAGCGTCCGGTCGCCGGCCTGGCTGGCCGGGCGCCCGACCACGGCGGTGACGGCAAGGCCGCGGACCGGCGCGCCCTGCGCGTCGCTGAAGCGGATGGCGAGGCCGTCGGAGAAGATCGCCGCTTCGGCCTGCCAGCCCAGCGCGCGTTGCGCCTCGGTCCGCCGGTTCCAGTCCTGGCTGGCGACGTAGGAGTTCCTGACCACCACGCCCGGAAAGGTGCCGGTGGCCGCGAACATCATCGTGAGGTTCGCGGCCAGGATCACGGCGAAGGCGGCGACCGAGATGATCAGCACCTTGCGCCCGGTGAGTTCCTTCGACTTCATCGCCTGTCTCCCGTCGGGGTGGACTGCCGCGCCATGGTCACTCGACCTCCGGGCCGCGGAAGGTGGTATCGTAGTAGGCCCGCTCGCGCGTCTCCAGATCCTCGATCCACAGCCGGACCGGCACCCGCGCGGGCAGCGGGATGGTCGGCACGGCGTCGAGGAAGATGCGCATGCGGCGCGCCTCGTCGGCGTTGACATCGAAGGTCGTGCCCGCCTCGCCCTGGACCGTGAGCGCGAGGTTTGCGTCCTCGGCCCGCGCCGAGATCCGGAATCGCTGGGGCTCGCCCTGCATGTTCTGGATCTTGATGTCATAGGCGTTGCGAATCGTCCCGTCCGACAGCGTCACATAGACCGGGTTGCGCACCGGATGGACCGCAAGGTCGATGCTGCTGCGCATGAACAGTGCCACCACCATCGCGACGCCGATCGCCGACCACATCGCGAAATACAGGATCGTGCGCGCCCGGACCGCGCGCCGCCAGGCGGGGACCGGCGGATTTCCGGCCTTCTCGAGATCCTCGTCCTTCAGCGTGCAGTAATCGATCAGGCCGCGCGGCTTGCCGATCTTGGCCATGATGTCGTCGCAGGCGTCGATGCACAGCGCGCAGGTGATGCAGCCGATCTGCTGGCCCTTGCGGATGTCGACGCCGGTGGGGCAGACCGCGACGCAGGCGTTGCAGTCGATGCAGTCGCCAAGCTTTTCGGCCCCTTCGGCCTTGCGGTGCCTGCCGCGCGGCTCGCCGCGCCAGTCCTTGTAGGTGACGATCAGCGAGTTCTCGTCCAGCATCGCACCCTGGATGCGCGGCCATGGGCACATGTAGATGCAGACCTGCTCGCGCATGAACCCGCCGAACACGAAGGTCGTGGCGGTCAGGATGCCGACGGTGGCATAGGCGATGAAGGCCGCCTGGCCGGTCAGGAAATCGACCGCCAATGTCGGGGCATCGGCGAAATAGAAGATCCACGCGCCGCCCGTCGCCACCGAGATCGCAAGCCAGATCAGCCATTTGAGCGACCGGCGCGAAATCTTGTGCAGCGTCCAGCGCGCGTTCCACAATCGCCATTGGGCGTTGCGGTCGCCGTCGATGAACCGCTCGACATGCTGGAACAGGTCGACCCACACGGTCTGCGGGCAGGTATAGCCGCACCACGCCCGGCCCAGCACCGAGGTGACCAGGAACAGCCCCAGCCCGGCCATGATCAGGAGGCCCGCGATATAGTAGAATTCCTGCGGCCAGATCTCGATCCAGAAGAAGTAGAAGCGCCGGTTCGCCATGTCGATCAGCACCGCCTGGTCGGGCTGATGCGGGCCGCGGTCCCAGCGGATCCAGGGCGTCACATAGTAGATGCCCAGCGTGACCAGCATGATCAGCCATTTCAGGCGCCGGTAGAACCCCGTCGTTGCCTTGGGGAACACCGGCTCGCGCGCGGCATAGAGGTTGCCCGCCCCACCCGAGGCCGCACCCTTCGCTCCGCTCATGTCGTCGCTCCTGTTCCGCCGGATTCGCGTGCCGGGACATTGCCCCCTTGCAAGGTGCGCCGGCATTGATCCGGATCAACAGCAGAATCATGCTTGGCGGCCGGGCCGAGTCGGGATTATCCTTGACGAGGGTGTGGAGTCTGGGCGCGGTGCGCCCGCAGTGCGAGGATTTCCGGGGTGGATGATATCCGCAAACCCGGTCTGGTGCGGCGTATGGGTTTCGCCGGAGCGGCCCCTGGTCCATTGATCAGTTGGGGGACGCTGATTTTTGCCTGTGCCGTGGTGTCGGTGACCCTGAGCGATCCGGTCACGCGCCTCGGCGATGCGGTGCGCGCGCATGGCCCGATCGTGATCGCGGCGGATGGCGGCGAGCTGGGGGCCTTGCCATCGGTGCTTTCGGGGCTGTCGGCAGGCGACATCGGGCCGGCGGCGGTGCCCGAGGGCCTGACGGCGACGGTGGCGGCCGAAACCCCCTCCGGGGTCGATCACGACGCGCATCTGTGGGACTACCTTGTCGCGAGCGCCCCCGCGCGCGAGGCGGCCCTTGGCCTGGGTCGTGCCGGGTTGGGCGAGGTGCAGCGCCGACTTGAGTTGTTGGGCTACGAAACCGCCGGGGTCGATGGCGTGATGGGGCCGCGCAGTCGTGCGGCCATCGAACGCTGGCAGCGCGATTACGGGTTTGCCCCGACCGGCTACCTCGACGACGCGACGCGCGCCTCGATCGAGGAACGCTCGGCCGAGCAATGGGCGGCGTGGCAGAGCGAGCAGGCGCAGACCCGCATGGCCGCCCGGGCCCAGGCGGCGCCCGCGGCCAGCGTCGTGCCCGCCGACCGCGCCGCCTGCCAGCGGGGCGAGGACGGCCGGATCATCGACAGCCAGGGCTTCGGCTGCGGCCTGAAGGGGGTGAGGGAGGGCTTCCAGCGCCTGTTCTCGAAGCTCGGCGATCCGAACGCGGCGGTGTCGCCGCCGCCGGCGGCCGACCGCTGAGGCTCAGGCCGCGCGGCGCACGACCGCGGTCAGCGCCCCCGCCGCCATCAGCAGACCGCCGCCAAGCCGGTTGACGAGCCTGAGCGTCGAGTTGCGCCGGAAGCGCGCCCGCATCGCCCCCACCATCACCGCCCAGAGCGCGATGTTCAGCGCCGCGAGCGCGAGGAAGGTGGCCTCGAGGATGACCACCTGCGCCAGCAGCGGCGCGGCAGGGTCGATGAACTGCGGCACGAAGGCCACGAAGAACACGATGCTCTTGGGATTGAGCGCCGTCACCGCATAGGAATTCCAGAACATCCGCCGCAGATCGCCCGGCACCTGCGCGCCGCCCGGCACGCCCACCGGCTGCGGCGCCGCGCGCCAGAGCTTGAGCCCCAGCCAGAACAGATAGGCAGCACCGGCCAGCTTGAGCGCCGTGAACAGCGTCGCCGATGTTGCCAGCACCGCCCCCGCCCCGGCGAGCGAGACGGTCATCGCCGTGAAATCGCCCAGCGTGACGCCCGGCACGGTGGCCAGCCCGCTGCGCCGCCCGTAGCCCAGCGCATAGCTGATCACCAGCATCACGGTGGGCCCCGGGATGGCCAGCATGACCGCCGAGGCGAGGGCGAAGGCGAGCCAGAGTTCGATACTCATGGGGCGATCCGTGACAGGAGGGGCGCGCGCGCGGCAGACCGATCAGCGCACACCCGGTGCTACCACGCAAGCCCCCCGCCCGGACGGGGCGCGGCCGGGTCCGGCGCGCACGCCGGCCCGCCCGGACAAGGCGGCCACATCCGGCACGAAAACCAACGCCCGGCACATGGCCGGGCGCGGCAGTCGGGTCTGCGGGCGGGTCAGCAGGACATCGGCCCGGGAGCATGGCGTCCCCGGCCCGAAGCTTGGGTCATTGCCCGCCACCGAGGCTGTGGACATAGAGTGCGACCTGCTTGATCTGCGTGTCCGACAGGCGCGTCGACCAGGCCGGCATCACGCCGCCGCGGGAATAGGTGATCGACTCGATCACCCGGTCGCGGTCGCTGCCATAGAGCCAGATCGCGTCCGTCAGGTTCGGCGCGCCCAGCGCGTGCTGGCCCTTGCCGTCCTCGCCATGGCAGACCGCGCAGTTCTCGGCGAACAGCGCCGCGCCCTGTTCGGTCGAGGTGCCCTTGCCGCTGAGCGAGAGGACATGGTCGGCCACGGCCGCGATCTCGTCGGGCACAAGGATCTCGTCGCGCCCGAAGGCGGGCATTTCGGAGATCCGGGTGTCGTCGTCGCCGTCGTAGCGGATGCCGTGGCGCAGCGTCGTCTCGATATCGGCCAGCGCACCGCCCCAGATCCAGTCGTCGTCGAGCAGGTTGGGATAGCCCGATGCCTGCACCCCCGCGGCCCCCGCGCCGTGGCACTGCGAGCAGTAGGTGCGGAAGATCGCGGCGCCGCCGGATTGCGCGAACTGCATCAGGTCGGCATCCTGCGCCACCTGCTCGATGTCGAGCGCGGCGATCCGGTCGGTGTAGACGCGCTGCGCCTCGGACGCCTCGGCGATCGCCTCGTGCACGGCCGCGCGGCTGGTATAGCCCAGCACGCCCGCCGTCGCGTTGTTGATCAGCGGCCAGGCCGGGTAGAGGATCGTGTAGATCACGCCCCAGACGATGGTGCCGTAGAAGGTCCAGAGCCACCAGCGCGGCAGCGGCGTGTTGAGTTCCTTGATCCCGTCCCATTCGTGGCCGGTCGTCGCGGTCCCGCTGACCTCGTCGACCTCGTGCTTGTGGTCAGCCATCGCTCACTCCCTCGGGCTGTCGTTGCGCAGCGGGATCTGCGCGATGTCGTCATGCAGCGCACGCGAACCGGGGCGCAGCACCCAGGCGATCACGCCCACGAAGAAGACGAACATCGCGAGCAGCACCCAACTGTCGGCGATCTGGCGCAAAAGGCCGTAGGTATCCATCATCCCCTCCCCTCAGCGCAGGTTGGCGTCGGCGGTCGCCTGGTAGGTCGAGAAATCGACCAGCGTGCCGAGCATCTGGAGATAGGCGATCAGCGCGTCGAGTTCGGTGACCGCCGCCTGGCCGTCGAAGTTGCGGACCTGTGCCTTTGGGTAGTTGGCGAGCAGGTCGTCGACCGCCTCGTGGTCGGGGTTCACCTGGGCTGCGATGTGCCGCCTGGCATTCGCGATCTGCTCGTCGGTGTAGGGCACGCCCAGGGCCGCGTTGGTCCGCAGGTGGTCGGCGATGTGCTCGACGTCGAGCGCCGTCTCGGCCAGCCACGGGTAGCGCGGCATGACCGATTCGGGTACCAGCGCCTGCGGGTTCTCGAAGTGGTCGACATGCCAGGCGTCCGAGTAGCGCCCGCCGACGCGGGCGAGGTCGGGCCCCGTCCGCTTCGAGCCCCACTGGAACGGCCGGTCGTACATCGATTCGGCCGCCAGGCTGTAGTGGCCATACCGCTCGACCTCGTCGCGCATCGGGCGGATCATCTGGCTGTGGCAGACATAGCAGCCCTCGCGGACATAGACCTGCCGGCCGGCCAGTTCCAGGGGCGAGTAGGGACGCACCCCCTCGACCTTCTCGATGGTGTTCTGGAGCCAGAACAGCGGCGCGATCTCGACGATGCCGCCCACCATCACGACGACCAGCGAGAGCACCAGCAGCAGCGTGGCGTTCTTCTCGATGATCTTGTGCTTTTCCATGATGCTCATGGCCCGGCCCTCCTTATTCGGCCGCGACGGCGGCGGCGGCGGGCATGCGCTCGTCGCGCACCCGGCCCCGGATCGTCTGGTAGAGGTTGAAGCACATGATGATCGCGCCCGTGAGGAACAGAACCCCACCGAGACCGCGCACCAGATACATCGGGAACTTGGCGCCCACGGTGTCGGCGAACGAGTTCACCAGGAAGCCCTGCGCGTCGTATTCGCGCCACATCAGGCCCTCCATGATCCCGGTCACCCACATCGAGGCCGCGTAGAGCACGATGCCGATGGTGGCGAGCCAGAAGTGCCAGTTCACCAGGCTGAGCGAGTAGAGCCGGCTGCGGTTCCACAGCCGCGGCGTCAGGAAGTAGAGCGCGCCGAAGGTGATCATGCCGTTCCAGCCCAGCGCGCCGGAATGGACATGCCCGATGGTCCAGTCGGTGTAATG
>JAVVFE010000081.1:0-10072 GCA_032251175.1 Thermohalobaculum sp. | reverse complement strand
TGAGACTCCCGGCTGAGGCTCGGCACGCTTCGCACTCAGCAATCAATGCAACCAATAGCTTTCGATCAGACATAGCGAGCACCCACAACAAAACGTTGTCTTTGGTAAGCGCCTCAATGCGGCAAAATTAAGTCGTGCTTCAGCAAATTACGGTGCGTGCTAGCACGCTCGCTACACCTTTGATGCGCCAACGCATTCACGCGCGTGATTTTCTGAATGCCATCCAAAACCAACCACTTAACCCCACTTTCACGCGTGAAAGCCCCACGCGTTCACGCCCCTCCCCACAACGAAAAACCCCCGCAGCCTGCGCCACGGGGGTCCAAACCGTCAGCGGCGCCCGGGGGCGCCCGTCAGCCCTCAGGCCAGCTTCAGCTCGCCGGCCGAGCTGCGGCCGTTGCGGTCGGTGATCAGCTCGTAGGTCACCTGCTGGCCGTCGTTCAGGCCATTGAGGCCCGCGCGCTCGACCGCCGAGATGTGGACGAAGATGTCCTTGCCGCCGTCAGCGGGCTGGATGAAGCCGTAACCCTTGGTCGAATTGAACCACTTCACAGTGCCCTTGGCCATGTGAGGTCTCCCGTTAGTCTCGCCGCCCGCGGGATGCGGCGGCTGCGGCCCAGTCAGCAAGTTATCGAATGACGGCGCCGAGTGAGACGGACAGGTCAGTTCAACAGTGCAGAAAGTGCCCCCCAGATATGCCAAGAATCACGCATGAATGCAAGCCACTGGCCCGGCCGCGCGGCGGGCGGGACGAGAGCGTCCCGCGGGCGCAGGGCGGATCACGCAAGCCCGCGGGCGCGGGCAGGTTTCAGATCAGCCCGCGGGCGCGGGCGGTGCGCACCATCTCGCGGTCGCCCTCGATGTGAAGGTGCCGCGCGGCGTCCCCGGGGCTCAGCCACACCGGCACATGCCCCGCCTCGGTCGGCGGCCCCAGCCGGCGCACCGCGCGGGCCAGGTAGATCGCCTGCACCTTGCGCGCCCAGTAGCCGTAATCCCACAGCCAGGCATACCTCTGGAAGGCGCCGAGCCTGCGGGCGTCCGCGATCAGCCAGCCGGTTTCCTCGCGCACCTCGCGGTGCAGCGCCTGCATCGGGCTCTCGCCCGGGTCGATGCCGCCGCCCGGAAGCTGCAATTCCTCGCCCTGCCAGACCGCCAGCAAGCGCCCCTCGCGCAGCGCCAGCACATAGGCGCCGGGGCGGTCGCGGTAGGGGCGTCCGGGCGCCCAGGGCTCGCCGATGCGTTTCATGCGGCCCTTCTGCCAGATCGCGGGCGCCACGGGAACGGGCTTTTCACCGCCGGGCCGAGCGACTATGTGGAGCCCCATGTCACACCTCCCCCTCACCGCCCATCCCGGCGACGACACCATCCTGCCCTTCGGGCTCGACCGCTCGGCGATGCGCGGGCGCGTCGCGCGGCTCGACGGCACGCTCGACCATATCCTCGGCGCCCACCGCTATCCGGCCCCGGTCGCAGCCCTGGTGGCCGAGGCGGTGATCCTGACCGCGCTGATCGGCCAGGCGGTCAAGCTGCGCTGGAAGTTCAGCCTGCAGATCCGGGGCGAGGGCGCGATCCGGCTGGTCGCGACCGACTATTTCGCGCCCGCGCGGCCCGGCGAGCCCGCGCAGTTGCGCGCCTATGCCGGCTTCGATCCGGCCGGCGTGGCCGGCGGCGGGCGGCCGTTCGACCTGCTGGGGCAGGGCATCTTCGGCGTGACCATCGACCAGGGCCCCGACATGCGGCCCTATCAGGGCATGACGCCGCTGACCGGCACCAGCCTCGCCGCCTGCGCCGAGACCTATTTCGCCCAGTCCGAGCAGCTCGCCACCCGCTTCCACATCGAGGCGGCCGAGGCGCTCGCGCCGGGCGGCGTGCGGAGCTGGCGGGCCGGGGGGCTGATGCTCCAGCAGCTTCCCTCGACCGGCGGGCGCGCGCCCGACGCGCCCTCGGGGGCCGAGGGGCTGATGACCGCCGACGACGTCGCCGCCATGGGCGCGCGCGAGGAGGACTGGAACCGCGCCGCGATCCTGATGGCGACCGTCGAGACCCACGAGCTGATCGGCCCGCATGTCTCGATGGAGGGGCTGCTGTACCGCCTGTTCCACGAGGAGACGCCGCGGGTCTATCCGGCCCAGCCGGTGGGCTTCGGCTGCACCTGCTCGCCCGAGCGGGTCGAGCGGGCGCTGGCGCAGTATTCGGCCAGGGACATCGGCCACATGACCACGCCCGACGGCCGCGTCACCGCCGATTGCCAGTTCTGCGGCGCACATTACGAGTTCGCGCCGCAGGCGCTGGGCTTCGAGGCCACCGTCCGGCGCGAGGGCTGAGCCGGCGCCCGGCATCGGGGAGGAGCGGATGGAAACCATCGGGCACCACGCCGCCCCCGACAAGACCCGCGCCATCGGGTTGATCGTGCTGGGCCAGATCCTCGCGATGAGCCTGTGGTTCGTCTCGGCCGCCATCCTGCCCGAGATCGTCGCCGAATCGGGCCTTGGCCCCGCGGCGGGCGCAGCCTTGTCGAGCGCGGTGCAGGCGGGCTTCGTCCTGGGCGCGCTGGGCTCGGCGATGCTGGGGCTGTCCGACCGGTTCGACCCGCGGGTGGTGTTCGCGCTGGCGGCGCTGGTCGCGGCCGGGGCGAATGCCATGCTCACCGTGCTGCCGCCGGGCGGCGGCGGGCAGATGGCGATGCGTTTTGTCACCGGCGCCTGCCTCGCCGGGGTCTATCCGGTCGGCATGAAGATCGCGGTCGGCTGGGGCCTGCGGGATCGTGGCTTCCTGGTGGGGCTGCTGGTGGGGGCGCTGACCATCGGCTCGGCCGCGCCGCACCTGATCGCCGTGGCGGGCGGGGCGGATTGGCGCGCGACGGTGCTGGCGACCTCGGTGCTGGCGGCGCTGGGCGGGCTCGCGATCCTCGGCGTCGGGCTCGGGCCGCATCACGCGCGGGCGGGCAGGTTCGATCTCCGGGTGATCGGGCGCGCCTGGACCGACCGGCGGCTGCGGCTCGCCTATGCCGGGTATCTGGGCCACATGTGGGAGCTTTATGCCTTCTGGGCCTGGATCGGGGTGGCGGCCACGGCCTCGTTCACGCTGGCGGGCGCGGCCGATCCGGGCGGCACGGCGCGGCTGGTGGCCTTCGCGGCGATCGCGCTGGGCGGGCTGGTCTGCGCCCCGGCCGGGCGGCTCGCCGACCGGATCGGCAAGGCGCAGGTCGCGCAATGGGCGATGCTGGCGAGCGGGACGGCGGCGATTGCCACGGCGCTGAGCTTCGGCGGGCCGGTGTGGCTGACGGCGGCGGCGATGATCATCTGGGGCATGGCCGTCATCCCCGATTCGGCGCAGTTCTCGGCGCTGGTCGCCGACGCCGCACCGCGCGAGGCGGCGGGCAGCCTGATGACGTTCCAGACCGCGCTCGGCTTCGGCCTCACGATCGCGACCGTGCAGGTGACGCCGCTGGTGGCCGAGGCGATCGGCTGGCCGATGACGCTGGCCGCGCTCGCCATCGGCCCGGCGCTGGGGGCCGAGGCGATGCGCCGCCTGATCCGGCTGGGCGCCGCCTGAGCCGGCTCAACCGGCCCGCGACCAGAGCGCGCCCCAGTCCCCCGCCCGCGGCGCCACCCCGGCCAGCGCCCCAAGCCGCCAGGCCAGCGCCTGGTTCGAGGTGACCAGCGGCACGCCCGCGCGCGCCTCGATCGCCGCGACATGGTGGACCGTGCGCAGCGTGGTGCAGGACAGGAACACCGCGTCCACCCCATCCGCGAGCCCCGCCACCGCGTCCGACAGCGCGCCCCCCGAGATCCGCGCGACGCGGGTGTCGGACTGGACGAAAAAGCTCGCGGTGCGCGCAACTTCGATCCCCGCGGACTCGAAGGCGCGGGCGATGCCCTCGGTCACCTCGGCGACGTAAGGGGTCGCCAGCGCGATGCGGCGCGCGCCCAGCGCCCGGCAGGCGGCAAGCCCCGCCTCCAGCGGGTTGGTGACCGCCGCGCCCGGGCAGGCCGCGCGGATGCGGGCCGCCACGCCGTCCGAGCCGATCAGCATCGCGGCCGAGGTGCACAGATACGCCACCGCGTCATAGGGCACCGCGCCCGGCAGGCGCGAGGCCGCCTCGGTCAGCCCCTCGGCCATCGCGGCGAGGCTCTCGGCGGTGATCGTGTCGCTGTTTGGAATGCGGGTCTCGTGGATCGCGACGCCCGGCCCCGCCAGCACGGCGCGCATCTCGTCGGAGGAGGTCTCGTCCGAGGCGAGCGACACGAGCCCGATCCGGCGCGCGGGCCCCGCGTCGAAGGCAGGCACGAGCAGCTCGATCCCGCGCGCCACCCGCTCAGTCCCGCAACGCGTCGAGGAAGTGGTCGACATCCTCGGGCGTCGTCGCGAAGGAGGTCACCAGCCGGATCTCGACCGGGGCGTCGTCGCCCCCGGCCGGCACCTGCGCCTTGGGCCAGAGATAGTAGCGCGCGCCCGCCGCCTGCAGGCGCTGGTGCTGTGCAAGGGTGATGCGCGCGAAGATCATGTTGGCGTCGATGGGGTTCAGCACCGTCGCCCCCACCGCGGCCAGCCCTGTCGCCAGCCGGTCAGCCATGGCGTTGGCATGCCCCGCGAGCCTGAGCCACAGCCCGTCCTCGAGCCAGGCCAGCATCTGCGCCGCGACGAAGCGCATCTTCGAGAACAGGTGCCCGCCGCGCTTGCGCCTCAGCTCGAACTCCCAGGCGCGCGCGGGGTCGAACAGCACCACCGCCTCGGCCGCCATCGCCCCGCATTTGGTGGCGCCCAGGCTGAGCACGTCCACCCCGGCGCGCCAGGTCATGTCGGCCGGCGAGGCGTTGGTGCGGGCGAGCGCGTTCGAGAAGCGCGTGCCGTCCATGTGGACCGGCAGCCCCGCGTCATGCGCAAGCGCCGCGAGCGCCGCGATCTCGGCGGCGGTGTAGACCGCGCCAAGCTCGGTCGCCTGGGTAATCGACAGCGCCCCGGGCTGGGCGGCATGGACCACGCCCGGCTGGGCGGCGTCGAGCGCGGCGGCAAGTGCGCCCGCGCCGATCTTCGCCTGCGCCCCGTCCAGCAGCGTCAGCTTGGCGCCGCCCATGTAGAATTCGGGCGCGTTGCACTCGTCGTTCTCGATATGCGCGCCGCGATGGCAGTAGACCCGGCTCCAGGGCGGGCAGAGGCAGCCGAGCGCCAGCGCGTTCGCGGCCGTGCCGGTGCCGACCAGATAGACGCGGGCCTCGGGCGCCTCGAACACCTCGCGGATGCGGGCCTCGACGGCGCGGGTCAGGTCGTCATTGCCGTAGGGCATGGCATAGCCCGCGGCCGCGCGGGACAGGGCGGCGAGAAGCTCGGGCGCGATGCCCGAGGCGTTGTCGGAGGCAAAGAACATCGGGGGCGTGATCCTTCGGGGCTGGCGGCGTCGGGTCGGGCGCAGCATGCACCGGCCCCGCGGCGCTGGGAAGGGTGCGCGCGCCCGGAATTGCCCGCACCCTGCGGTCAGGCCGCGAAGCCCGCCCATGCCAGCGCCTCGATCGCCGGCAGCACCAGGTTGCGCCGCCCGCCCCGGTCTTTCAGCGGCAGTGGCGGGGCGACCGTGCCGACGAGTTGCGCCTCGGACGCCAGCGCCGAGAGCGCATCGCCGGTGACACCCTTGACGACGATTTCGCCCACCAGCCGGTCCTGCTGCGGCAGGAACTCGCCCCGCATCATCGGCGCGACGATCAGCGCGCCCTCGCGCGCCTGCTCGAAGATCCGCCGCTCGAGCGCGGTCTGGCGCGCGTCATCGAGGATCGGCAGGTAGCTGTAGATCACGTCGAACTCGCCATAGCGGTCGAAGGTCAGCGCGTCGGCGGCGGTCACCCGCCGATGCGGCCGGGCGGTGTTCGTCAGCAGCTCGGCCCGGGCGAGATAGGTCTCGTCAAGCTCGATCCCCTCGACCACCGGGAAGAACTGCGCGGCCAGAAAGAGCTTCGAGCCCGCCCCGGCGCCGACCTCGAGAAAGCGCGCCCGCGCCGCGCCGCCGCGCACCGCCAGAAGCCGCCAGACCGCCTGCAGCCGCTCGACATAGCTCTCGGCGGCGAGCGGGATGAAGGGGTAGGCATGGTCGCGCATCGCCTCGGCCTGGTCCTGCCCGCTGGCCGCGACCTCGAGCAGGTTGTAGCCATGCGACAGCACCTCGGCGCGGCGCGTCGCGGCGTTGGCGGGCACGGGCGGGGCGATCAGCGGCTCGGACCGGCGCTCGAGCACCAGCCCGAGGGCGGCCACCACGCGCGGGATCTCGCGGCCGGTGACGCGCGCGGTCTCGAGCAGGTCGCGGATCTCGGCCGAGGGCGCGTCCCGGCGCAGCCGTGCGGCGGCCCGCTGCATCGCCAGCATCAGGCCCGGCAACTGCCCGGCGACCTCGGCCAGCGTCGCCTCGTCGCGGCCCGACGGGCGCGACGGCAGGGCCCGGGCCACGCAGGCCGCGGCGGCGGCGATCTGCTCCATGGCCTCGGCCAGCGCGCCGAACTGCCGGGCGTGGCGGCGCAGTGTCGTCATCGGCTCACCCCGCGCGCCCTACCGCCGCCGGCGCGGCCCCCCGCCGCGCCTCATGGGAACTCCACGATGTGATCTTCAAGCTCCTCCTCGTCGACCTCCCATTCGGGAACCGTGCGCCCGGCCAGCGAGATGCCGGCGCGGCGCACGCTGTCGGGATCGCCCGAGACCAGCGGGTGCCAATCGGCCAGACCGCGCCCTTCCTGCAGGCGGCGATAGGCGCAGCTTCGCGGCAGCCAGTGGGCGACCTCGGGCATGGTGCCCGGGGTCAGCACGACACAGCCCGGGACCAGCTTCGCGCGCAACGCATAATTGCCGCACCGGCAGGTCCGGTCGTCGAACAGCCGGCAGGCGACATCGGTGTAATGGATCCGGCCGGTTTCCTCGTCCTCGAGCTTGATGACGCAGCACCGCCCGCAGCCGTCGCACAGCGACTCCCACTCGGCCGGGCTCATCTGCCCGAGCGGCTTTTCCCAGAACGGCCGCGCGCTCATTGCGGCCCCCGCGGCCACAGGCCGAGCGCCACCCGCCCCAGCCGCGTCGCAGGCGCATAGCGCGCCACCAGGATCGACATCGGCAGGCCCGTCAGGGTCAGCAGCACCAGCACCTCGGTGGTTCCCAGCCCAACCGCCAGCAGCACCGAAACCACCGCCGCCGACACCACCATGAAGGTCGCGTCCATCACGTTCGACGCGGCGATGAACTGCGCGCGCCGCGCCGCCGGCGCCTCGGCCTGAAGCACGGCGTTGAGCGGCGTCACATACATCCCCGCGAAGGCCGCGATCAGCATGAAGTCGATCATGATCCGCCAGCCCTGCCAGCCGCTGAAGAAGGTCGCACGGTCCAGCAGCGCGCCCGGCACCGCGACGGGCGTGGCAAACCACAGCTCGACCGCCATGACGGCCAGGCCCAGCGCGCCCAGCGGCGGCAGGTCGACCCCCACCCGGCCACGGCCCAGCCGCTCGGACGCGACCGCGCCGATCGCGACCCCGACCGAGAAGGCGGCGAGCAGCACGGTCAGCACGTTCTCGTTCGCGCCCAGCTCCTCCTTCGCATAGGCCGGCAGCAGCGACAGGAAGGTCGCGCCGAGAAACCAGAACCACGAGATCGCGAGGATCGCCCGGAACGCCGGCCGGTGCCCCCAGGCCATCGCCATCAGCCGCGCGATGGCGCGCGGAAACAGCCAGTCGACCGGCCCGTGCTGCGCGACCGGCGGCGCCGGGGGGGCGAACAGCGCGGCCAGGAGGCCCGCCACCGCGACCGCGACCACCACACCCGAGACGATGGCGACGCCATGGTCGGTCAGGATCAGCTCGTTGCCCAGGATGGTGCCGAAGATGATCGCCAGGAAGGTCGAGCCCTGCACCAGCCCGTTGCCGCCCAGCAATTCGTGCGGGCGCAGGTATTGCGGCAGCACCGAATATTTCAGCGGCGCGAACACCGCCGACTGCGCACCCATCAGGAACAGCACGAAATACAGGAAATAGATGTTCTGCGTGTGGTAGCCGATGACGGCGAGGCCCATCACCACGACCTCCCACGCCTTGACCACGCGCATCATCCGCGCCTTATCGACGCGGTCGGCATACTGCCCGGCGGTCGGCGCCACCACCGCGAAGGGCAGGATGAACAGCGCCGAGGCGATCACGCCGAGAAGCGGGAGCGGCACGCCCACCTGATCGGCCAGCCGGTAGGTGACCAGCGCCACGAACGCCTTCTGGTAGACCTGATCGTTGAAGGCGCCCAGAAACTGCACCAGGAACAGCGGCAGGAACCTGCGGCTGCGCAACAGCGCGAACTGGTTCGGTCTGGCGTGCGTCATGCCGTGATCCATCATCCTGCGGCCAGACAGTAGCGCGCGTCGCCCGGTGCGCCAGCGGTTTCGATGCGGCCCGACCCGGACGGCCCGGCCGCGGGCAGGCGGGCGCCGCGATCCTGCCGGCGGCGGCGACCGGCGCGCATGGCGGGCGGGGGCATTCTCAGCCGTGATTGTTCGCGCCGCGCGCGAAGCGGGCCTCGGCCGTGGCCAGGACCTCGGGCGGCGCGGTCTCGCGGATCAGCTCCATGGTGCGGGTCTCGATCCGCCGCTCGATCTCGGCCATGAAGGCGTCGGGCGTCATGCCGGGCGGGATCGGCGGCAGGAACTCGATCACCGCGGTCGCGCCGACGCGCTTGCGCCAGTCGCGCCTGGGCCAGATCACGCCAAGCGACACCGCGACCGGCACGGCCGGGCAATTCAGCGCGCCGTAGATATGCGCGGCACCCCGGCGATAGCGTTCCTTCGCGCCCAGCGCCATCAGCTCGCCCTCGGGGTAGATGATCATCGGCCGGCCTTGGGCCACGATGCGCCGGGCGCCCGCGACGGTCTGCTCGGTCCGGCCCTGCGGCCCCTGCTCGACCGCGACCAGCACCAGGTCGAGCGTGTGCAGGATGCGGCCGAAGAACGGATAGCGTTGCAGCTCCTGCATCGCGACCGCGCCGGCATTGGGAAACAGCGCCGCCAGCATCACGATATCAAGCTCGGACTGGTGCTTCGACACGATGAAAACCGGGCCGTCCTTCGGCAGGTTCTCAAGCCCGCGCACTTCGATGCGACCGCGCAGGATCACCTCGACCGCACGGACCACGGTCTCGCCCCAGCCTTGCAGAATCGGCCAGATCCGCTCCTTCGGCCAGCCGAGATGCGACAGCGTCCAGATCCGCAGTGCGATCAGGAAGGTGTAGCCCAGAAAGAACAGGTTGAAGACCATGGGGCGCATTGCATTCCCCTCAGCCGGGCCGCTTGAGCGCGCCGGGTGCGCGCGCGGGGATGCGGGCGCGGGCAAGGGCCGCGCGGGCATCCTGGCTGTCGCGGTCCATCTGGGCGATCAGCGCCGCGACGCTCTCGAACCGGGCCTCGGGCCGCAGGAAGGCGACCAGCCCGGCGGCGATGGAAGCGCCATAGAGGTCGCCCGCGAAATCGAACAGATGCACTTCGAAATTCGGCGCATTGACCCCGAAGGTCGGGCGGATGCCGATCGAGGCCACGCCGTCATGCAGGCCCCGGTGCGGGCCTTCCAGCACCTCGACCCGGGCGGCATAGATGCCGAAGCGGGGCAGGATCTGCTCGCCGAACGCGAGGTTGGCGGTGGCATAGCCCAGCTCGCGCCCGCGCCGGTCGCCCACCTGCACCTGGCCGGTGACCGCATACCAGCGCCCCAGGATCGCGGCGGCGTCGGCCATGCTGCCCTGCTCGACCGCGACGCGGGCGGCGGTCGACGAGAAATCGCCCGCCTCGTCGCCCACCAGATGCAGGATGGTGACGCCGAAGCCGAAGCCCTGCCCCAGCCGGCGCAGCATCGCAGCATCGCCGGCGCGGCGGTGGCCGAAGCGGAAATCCTCGCCCACCACGACATGGCCGAGCCCGAGGCCCGCGGCGATCACGTCGCGCGCGAAATCCTCGGGCGACATGCCCGAAAGCGCCGCGTCGAACTCCAGCACATGCAGCCGGTCGGCCCCCGCGGCCGCGATCAGGCGCGCCTTTTCGTCGGGCGTGGTCAGGCGGAAAGGGGGCGCGTCG
>JAVVFE010000080.1:0-10146 GCA_032251175.1 Thermohalobaculum sp. | reverse complement strand
CCGCGCTGGTCTGCCAGGACGTCGCGATGGAACATTCCGCCATCCGCAATGCCGCCACGCTTTATGACCTCTGCCCGATGATCAAATACCGCATCGAGGGCCCGCAGGCGGTGGATTATCTCAACCGGCTCACGCTGCGCGATGCCGGCAAGCTCGCGGTCGGGGCGGTTCACTACACCGCCTGGACCGACGACCGCGGCCGGCTGCTGGACGACGGCACGCTGTTTCGCCTCGCCCCCGAACGCTTTCGGCTGTGCTGCCAGGAACGCCACCTGCCCTGGCTGCTCGACAGCGCCTGGGGGTTCGATGTGCGCATCACCGACGAGACCGAGGCCGTCGCGGCCTTGTCCCTTCAGGGGCCGCTGTCGGCGACGGTGCTGGCGGCAATGGGGGTGGATGTCTCGGCGCTGAGGCCGTTCCGGCTGCTCGAGGTGCCGTTCGGGGCCGGCCGCCTGACGATCTCGCGCACCGGCTTCACCGCCGATCTCGGCTACGAGCTCTGGTTCGACCCCGGCCTCGCCCTGCCGTTGTGGGACCGGCTCGAGGCGGCGGGCGCGCCGTTCGGCCTGCGCCCGATCGGCAGCGAGGCGCTGAACATCGCCCGGATCGAGGCGGGCTTCATCGTCACGCATCTGGACTTCACCCCCGCCGACCAGGCGGTGCGCGAGGACCGCGCGCGCTCGCCGCTCGAGATGGGGCTCGACTGGATGATCGACTGGGACAAGGGCCACTTCACCGGCCGCCGGGCGCTCGCGGCCCAGCGCGCGCGGGGGCCAACCTGGGCCTTCGTCGGGCTCGACATCGCTGGCAACGTCCCGGCCGAGGGCGCCCTTCTCTACCGCGACAGGCGGCACGAGGCGGGCGTGGTCACCGCCGCCGTCTGGTCGCCCACGCTCAAGCGCAACATCGCCCTCGCGCAGGTCAGGCGGCGGTATCTCGACCGGCGCCTGTGGGCCGAGATCTACGCCCAGCGCGAACTGCACCATGCCCGGATGATGGTGCGGGCGACGCCTGCCGCCCGCCCGTTCTTCAACCCCGCCCGCCGCCGGGCGACGCCGCCGGGCCGAGTCTGACGGGGCGCTTGCGCCGGCCCGCCACCGCCACCGTGCAGCCCGCGTCTTGCGCCAGTGCCGCGGGCGGGCAAGATGGGCGGGTTCGGCGGGGGAGAGCGCGCATGATCCTTCAGCAGCTTGCGATCGGGCTCGGGGCGATCGCCGCCACCGTCGCGATCCACGCCACTTTCATGGCCGTGGCGCTGGCGCATGTGCAGAGACGCCCGCCGCGCACCGAGACCGCGCTGCACAAGGCGCTGTTCATCGTCGCGGTCGTCATGTGGTTCTTCCTGTCGATCTGCATCCAGTGCTGGGGCTGGGCGGTGCTGCTGCGCTGGCTCGGTGCGCTCGGCGACTTCGAGGAGGCGCTGTATTTCGTGACGGTGAGCTTCACGACGGTCGGCTACGGCGACATCGTGCTCGGGCCGGATTGGCGCCTTCTCGGCGCCTTCGCGGCGGTGAACGGCACGATCATCCTTGGCTGGACGACCGCGCTGGTCTTCCTCGCCGTGCAGCGCGCCTACCTGTTCGACAGAACTGGCTGAGGCGGGCGCGGGGTTGCGCTCTCTTGCACGCCCCGGCCGCGCGGCTTAGAACGCTGGCGCACCCCATTGCCCTCGAGGACGCCCATGACCGAGCTTTCCTATCGCGAGCCCGCGCCGAAGATCATCGCTGGCGTCACGGGCGACTGGGAGATCGTGATCGGCATGGAGGTCCATGCCCAAGTCCAGGCGAAATCCAAGCTGTTCTCGGGCGCCTCGACCGAATTCGGGGCCGAACCCAACACCAATGTCAGCCTGGTCGATGCGGCCATGCCGGGGATGCTGCCGGTGATCAACGCCTTCTGCGTCGAGCAGGCGGTGCGCACCGGGCTGGGGCTGAAGGCGCAGATCAACCTGCGCTCGGTGTTCGACCGCAAGAACTATTTCTACCCCGACCTGCCGCAGGGCTACCAGATCAGCCAGTTCAAGCATCCGATCGTGGGCGAGGGCGAGGTGCTGGTCGACATGGCACCCGGCATCGCCCGCAAGGTGCGGATCGAGCGCATCCATCTGGAGCAGGACGCCGGCAAGTCGGTGCACGACATGGACCCGGGCCTGTCGTTCGTCGACCTCAACCGCACCGGTTGCGCGCTGATGGAGATCGTCTCGATGCCCGACCTGCGCGGGCCCGAGGAGGCGGCGGAATATGTCCGCAAGCTGCGCCAGATCATGCGCTACCTGGGCACCTGCGACGGCAACATGCAGGAGGGCAGCCTGCGCGCCGACGTCAACGTCTCGGTCCGGCCCAAGGGGTCGGCCACGCTTGGCACGCGCTGCGAGATCAAGAACATGAACTCGATGCGCTTCATCCAGCAGGCCATCGAGTTCGAGGCCCGACGCCAGATCGCGCTGCTCGAGGACGGCGGCACGGTGGTGCAGGAGACCCGGCTCTACGACCCGAACAAGGGCGAGACGCGGTCCATGCGCTCGAAGGAGGAGGCGCATGACTATCGCTATTTCCCCGACCCCGACCTGCTGCCGCTGGAAATCGAGCCCGCGCTGGTCGCGCGCGTGGCGCAAAGCCTGCCGGAACTGCCGGACGAGAAGAAGGCCCGCCTTGTGGGTGCCTACGGCATCCCCGAATACGACGCCGCCGTGCTGGTGGCCGAGCGTGCGAATGCCGACTATTTCGAGGCGGTCGCCCGCGGCCGCGACGGCAAGCAGGCGGCGAACTGGGTGATCAACGAGCTGTTCGGTCGGCTCAACAAGGAAGGCCACGGCATCGGCGAGAGCCCGGTCTCGGCCGGTCAGCTTGGCGCCATCCTCGACCTGATCGCCTCGGGCGAGATCTCGGGCAAGATCGCCAAGGACCTGTTCGAGATCGTCTACACCGAGGGCGGCGAGCCGGCGCAGATCGTGGCCGAGCGCGGCATGCGCCAGGTCACCGACACCGGCGCGATCGAGGCGGCGGTGGACGAGGTGATCGCCGCCAACCCCGACAAGGCCGAACAGGCACGCGAAAAGCCCTCGCTCGCCGGCTGGTTCGTGGGTCAGGTGATGAAGGCCACCGGCGGCAAGGCGAACCCGCAGGCGGTGCAGGCGCTGGTCAAGGCCAGGCTCGGCGTCGAGTGAGACGTCTTCAGGCGCGTCCGAGTTGGCGATCGTAGTCGGCCGCGTCGTAAAACCCGAGCGATGCTTCGATCCCGACGCCGTCTGTCAGGGTCCAGAACTCCCAGCCGCTGATCCTGACGTGATTGCCCGACCCCCCTGCGCCCGTGTTGTTGCCTTCGAGCGTCCAGAGAAGGATCGCGGTGTTGCCGGACGACCGGACGCCGTCGCACTGAACGACCAGGTCCGGGAAGTCGGCATAGAAGGCACGCGCGACATCGGCGATCGCGGGCCGCCCGATGGTGGGCTCGCCATGGTTGATCGAAATGCGCCCGCCGGGCGTGTAGAAGGCCGCGACCGCTTCGGGGTCGTGCGAGCTCCAGGCGGCAGTGTAGCGCTCGGCCATGGCGCGGATGTCGGCGTGGGAAGGTGTCACGGCAGCTCCTTTTGCATCGAATACCGTCACCCCATCCCCGCGGATAACGCTACCGGTTCGCCGCGTGGTCGTCCATGCGAAACGCGCTGCGTGCCACCGGCCAAGCGGCACTGCTCCGGCAAAGCCTCGGCGCCGGGACCGCTCCCAGCTCAAGCGTGACCGGGGAGCCCAACCGGGGCCACGAGACTGCTCGCGGTCTCAGGGCGCGGAGGGTTCGACCTGTTCGAGCGGGTGGCTGGCCGCGGCCCAGCCGTCGGTGCCCTGCGGATACCACATCACCCGGGTGTAGCCGTATTCGCCGAGCGCGCGCCTGGCCGCGTTCCACGACATCCAGCAATCGGTCAGGCAGAAGAACACCAGCGGGTGATCGGCCGCGCCGCCGCTGAGGCGCGCAAGGCCGTCGCGGAAATAGGCATCGGTCTGCGGCGCCAACTCGCCGAAACCCACATTCGGCAGCCAGGTCGCCCCGGGGATCGACATCCGCACCTTCTCGCGCCAGATCGTGCCGGCGGGCAGGTTGTCGGGCTTGGGCGGGCGGGGCAGCACGTCGACGAAGGCGGCCTTGCCCTCCTGCCACAGCGCGAAGGCGGCCGCATCGTCCAGCACGGTCGCGCCTGCGAGCGTTGCGGGCACCGGGGCGCGGAACTCTGCCTGCCGGTAGCCGTCGGGCTCGGGCACCGTCTCGCCGGCCCCGGCCGGCCCCGCGGCAAGCCCCGCCGCCAGCAGGGCGAGGGCCGCAAGACGCAGGACATGCACGCGGATCATGGCTTCATTCCCTTCCCCATGTCGTCGATCAGCGGCACGCCGAAGCCTGCGAGGATCGCGTCGATCTCAGCCTGGTTGCGGCGGATCAGGCTGTTGAGCTTGCGCTTCCAGACCTGTTCGTCGGGGCGCACGCCCATGGTGATGCGAAAGAACAGGCGCGGCGCACCGATCTCGTGCAGCAGGGGGGTGACGACCAGCGCGGGCTCGCCCTGCCGGGCGAAATAGCCGCCGATCGGCCCCCACATCACGGCCGCGTCGATCTCGCCTGCCCGCAGCGCCGCCGCCATCGCCTCGTTGGGCGACTCAAAGCGGCGGTCGACCATCAGGTTATAGGGCCGCGCATGGCCGATCAGCCCCAGCCGCGTCATGTGGCTGGTGGGCGGCGTGCCGGCGATCACGCCGATGGTGCGGCCCTGAAGGCGCGGATCGGCAAGCGTGGTCGCGTCGGCAAGGTCGCTGTCGGGCCGGGTCACCAGCACATAGGCCGAGGTGTAGTAGTGGTTGGTGTTGAGTACCAGCTCGTCGCCCTGGGCATAGCCGATCACCACGTCGCAACGCCCCTCGTAGAGCGTGCGGCGGATGAAGCCGGTGGCCTGCGGGAACCAGGTGTAGCTGACCGGCAGCCCCAGCTCGCGGCCCAGCAGGTCGGCGATGCGGTTCTCGAACCCCTCGCCCGCCTGGTTCGAGAACGGCATGTTGGCGGGGTCGGCGCAGACCCGCAGATGGGTCTTCGACACCAGATCCGCAGTCTGCGCCACAGCCGATCCGGGGGCGAGCGCGAGAAGCGCGAGGACGGCGAGGCCGCGCAGCACCGCGCGCCCCGCCCCGGTGTCAGTTCCCCATGCAGGCATTCTCGAACTCCCGCGCGGCGTCGGGCTTCGCGGCTTTCTTCGCGGGGCGTCCACGGCCGATCGCCCCGGACCCGTGCGCTTTGAGGTAGATGTAGATGTCGTCGAGGTAACACATCACGTTGGGATTGGTGCCGAACGACGGCATCACCGAGTTCTGCGAGGCGCCGACCTTCTGGCGGCCATTGGTGACGACATCGACGAAATCGTAATAGTCCATGTCGACCGCCGATTTCTTCAGCGCCGGCGCGTAGGTCGAGCCCTCGCCATCGGGCCCGTGGCAGACATGGCATTCCGCGTGATACCGGCGGAACCCCGAGAAGGTGTACCAGTCGACCGTGCCGTCGGGCTCGATCTTGAAGGTCGGGACGTCGTCGGCGGTGAAGTGCTTGCCGTTCTCCTCGCGCACGGCGGCGAGGTTGTCCTGCGCGTGCGCCGGTACGGCAAGTCCGAGCGCGATTGCGCCGAGCGCCGCAAGAAGGATCGCGCGGGGGGGCTGGATGTGCATGCGTCGTCGTTCCCTCGGTGCGGGGTCACGGGGGCCGGCGCTCACCGGCAGGGGGGCCGGGCGGCGGCCAGCGATGGAAAGGGCCCGGCGCCGGTCCTGCGACCATGGCGGCACCGGGCCCGTCGGAGCGGGCGCGCCTCGCGCGCGCGGGCGGTCAGTTCGGCAGCGCGAACACCGTCAACTGCCCGCCCAGGGCGGTGTAGTTGTTGAGGCCGGCATAGCCGCCCACTGCGCCCAGGCCGTCATTGGGGTTGGTCAGCCCGGCCGCCAAGCCGATCCCGGCCCAACCGCCGATGCCCGACAGCACCGCGACATACTGCGTGCCGCCGTGGCTGTAGGTCATGACGTTGCCGATGATCCCCGAGGGGGTCTTGAACTTGTAGAGTTCCTGACCCGTGCGGGCATCGACCGCCTTCAGGAAGCCCTCGAGCGTGCCGTAGAACACCACATCGCCCGCCGTCGCCAGCGCGCCCGACCAGACCGAGAACTTCTCGGGCAGCGACCAGACGATCTCGCCCTTGCGGGCATCCCAGGCGATGAAGTTGCCCATGCCGCCATGGCTGTTGGGCGCCGGATACATCGCCAGCGTGGCGCCGACATAGGGCTGACCGGCGGTGTAGCTGACGCGGAACGGCTCGTAGTCCATGCAGACATGGTTGGTCGGCACGTAGAACAGGCCGGTATCGGGCGAGAACGCCGCCGGCTGCTGGTCCTTCGAGCCGAGCGCCGCCGGGCAGACGCCGGTGGTGTTCACGTCTTCGCCGTTCTGCGCGGTCGAGTATTGCGAGACCACCGCCGGCCGGCCATAGGTCGGCGAGGACTTGTCCATGTCGACGCCGGTGGTCCAGTTGACCGCCGGATCGAACTTCTCGGCGACCAGCAGCTCGCCGGTCTCGCGGTCCAGCGTGTAGCCCAGGCCGTTCCGGTCGAAATGGACCAGCAGCTTGCGCATCGTCCCGTCGATTTCCTGATCGGCCAGGATCATCTCGTTGACGCCGTCATAGTCCCACTCGTCGTGGGGCGTCATCTGGTAGAGCCACTTCGCCGTTCCGTCGTCCGGATCGCGCGCCATGATGGTCATCGACCAGCGGTTGTCGCCCGGGCGCTGCGCCGGGTTCCAGGTCGAGGGGTTGCCGGTGCCGTAATAGACCAGGTCAAGCTCGGGATCGTAGGAATACCAGCCCCAGGTGGTGCCGCCGCCGATCTTCCACTGGTCGCCTTCCCAGGTCGCGGTGCCGGAATCCTTGCCGACCGGCTTGCCCAGATGCGTGGTCTTCTCGGGATCCATCAGCGTGTCGCTGTCGGGGCCCATCGAATAGGCCCGCCACTCGCGCGCGCCGGTTCGGAGGTTATAGGCGGTGACATGGCCGCGCACGCCGAACTCGCCGCCCGAGATGCCGACCAGGATCTTGTCCTTCACCGGCAGCACGGTCGCGGTGTTGGTCTCGCCCTTCGAGGGATCGCCGTTCACCGCCGTCCAGACTACCTCGCCAGTGGCGGCATTGAGCGCCACCACGGTGGTGTCGGCCTGATGCAGGAACACCATGCCCTCGGCATAGGCCAGGCCGCGGTTGACCGTGTCGCAGCACATCACCGGGATCACGTTGGGATCCTGCTTCGGCTCGTACTTCCACTTGATCGCGCCGCTGTTGTTCAGGTCGAGCGCATAGACCACGTTCGGGAAGGGCGTGTGCACATACATCGTGTCGCCGATCACCAGCGGCGAGCCTTCATGCCCGCGCAGCACACCGGTCGAGAATGTCCACGCGACCTGCAGGTCGCCGACATTGCCGCGGTGGATCTGATCGAGCTTCGAGTAGCGGGTGTTTGCATAGTCGCCGGTCTGAAGCACCCAACCGTTCGGGTTCTTCGTCAGGCTCTTGACGCTCTCATTGGCCATCGCCTGCGCGCCAAAGATGGTCGCGATCGCGGCGGTTACAGCCAGCATGCGCTTCATCGAGTATCCTCCCAGAAGTTTCGGACTTTCAGTGACCAGCGGCCGGATTGCGGAACGCCAATCCTCGGCACGACACGAACGCCCTGCCCCCGAACGCGGGCACCATCACGGGCGGGTGATTGGAAGTTTCACCGGTCACCCCCCTCTCTTTATTATTATTGCGCATCGTCGCCACGAATGGGCGCAAGCGTCAAGCATCTTTGCCTGAACTTTTTTTGAAGACCCCGCCGTTCGATAAGCCATGCAAATCGATTGATCCGCCTGCGTCGGGGTTTGCGGTGCGATGTTACCGCAAGCCCGGTGGGTGTCGCGCACTGGCACGGATATCGGGGTTGCGGCCCTCCCCGCCAGCCCCGGTCGGCTCAGGCGCCGAGGCGCTCGGCGTGCCAGGCGATGTGGTCGGCGCCGAACGATTCGACGAAGAAATAGCTGTGATCGTAGCCGGGCTGCATCCGGAACACAGAGGGCGTGCGCGTTGCCGCCAGCGCGCCGGCCAGCGATTCGGGCTTGAGCAGGTGCAGGAACTGGTCCTTGGCGCCCTGATCGACCAGGATGTCGGCATGCCAGCCGCGATCGGCCAGCAGCAGGCAGGCATCAAATCCCTTCCAGACCTCGGGGTCGGCGCCGAGATAGGTGCCGAGCTGCTTGCGCCCCCAGTCCGAGTCGCTGGGATGCGCGATCGGCGCGAAGGCCGACAGCGAGCGGAACTGCCCGGGATTGCGCAGTGCGATGGTCAGCGCCCCGTGCCCGCCCATCGAATGCCCGGTGATGCCCTGGCGCTCCATGTCGAGCGGCAGCGCGGCGCCGATCAGTGCCGGCAGCTCGGTCACGATGTAGTCGTACATCCGGTAATGCGCGGCCCAGGGCGCCTCGGTCGCGTTGACGTAGAAGCCCGCGCCCTGCCCCAGGTCATAGGCGTCGTCGTTCGCCACTCCCTCGCCGCGCGGGCTGGTGTCGGGATAGACCACCGCCACGCCGTGCAGCGCCGCATGGGCCTGAAGCCCCGCCTTGGTCATCGCGTTCTCGTGCGTGCAGGTCAGGCCCGACAGATACCAGACCACCGGCACCCGCCCTTGCCGTGCCTGCGGCGGCAGGTAGACCGCAAAGGTCATGTCGCAGGCGCAGACCGCCGAGCGGTGCCGGTAGACGCCCTGCACGCCGCCATGGCTGGTGGTCTCCGAGACGGTTTCCATCGCGCGTCCTCTCCCCCTGTGCAGATGCGTGCGCGGCCGGGCGTGCCCGGCCGCGGTGTCGTGGCCCGATGCCGCTCGGATCAGCCGCCGAAGCGCGCGCTCAGGGCGGCGAGGCCGGCCTCGTAGACCCCGGCGATCACCTCGTCGGCGTCGGGTGCCGTCGGCCGGAACTGCGACGACCAGGTCACCCGCGTGCCGGCGCCGTCCGGCTCGGCCGCGATCACCGCATGGTATTCCGCCACCGGCAGGGGGCCGCGCAGGATGCCATAGCGATAGGCATGCGGCTCGGCCGATTCCAGGTGCTCGACGATCTGCGCGCCGTTGCCCAGCGTGAGGATGCGGAACGCCTCGTCGGCCACCCGCCCGGCGGCCGAGCCGGTCACCGCCGGGTGCCAGGTGTCGAGGCCCTGGAAGTCGCCCACCACCGCCCAGACCTCGCCGACCGGGGCCTTCAGCGTCACCGACCGGCTGACGGAACTGCGTGCTTCGCTCATTCTCTCTCTCCAACTCCTGTGGGCCCGCGGGCCTGTCGGCCGCGCGTCGCCCGGGTTATCCGGGACGGATGCTCAGTAGGTCACGACCGCGCGGATCGACTTGCCCTCGTGCATCAGGTCGAAGCCGTGGTTGATCTGGTCCAGCGGCAGGGTGTGGGTGATCATCGGGTCGATCTCGATCTTGCCGTCCATGTACCAGTCGACGATCTTCGGCACGTCCGTGCGCCCGCGCGCGCCGCCGAAGGCGGTGCCGCGCCAGACCCGGCCGGTGACGAGCTGGAAGGGGCGGGTCGCGATCTCGGCCCCCGCCGGCGCCACGCCGATGATGACGCTCTCGCCCCAGCCCTTGTGCGCGCATTCCAGCGCGGTGCGCATCACCTTGACGTTGCCGGTGGCATCGAAGGTGTAGTCGGCGCCGCCCTTGGTCAGGTTCACCAGGTAGGCCACCAGATCGCCGTCGACCTCCGAAGGGTTGACGAAATCGGTCATGCCGAAGCGTTCGGCCATCGGCTTTTTCGAGGCGTTCAGGTCGACGCCGACGATCTGGTCGGCGCCGGCAAGCCTGAGCCCCTGGATCACGTTGAGCCCGATGCCGCCCAGCCCGAACACGATGGCGCGCGAGCCGATCTCGACCTTGGCGGTGTTGATCACCGCGCCGATGCCGGTGGTCACGCCGCAGCCGATGTAGCAGATCTTGTCGAACGGTGCGTCCTCGCGCACCTTGGCCAGCGCGATCTCGGGCAGGACCGTGTAGTTCGAGAAGGTCGAGCAGCCCATGTAATGCCGGATCGGCTCGCCATCGA